>JBAVWC010000179.1:0-23890 GCA_049697595.1 Alphaproteobacteria bacterium | reverse complement strand
GGCCACGAGCAAGCCACAGCCTTTAGTGCCGCCTCCTGCCGCTGCTCCTCCTCCCGCCAGCGGCCCGCTCAAAACCACGGTAGCGCCTAAAGTAAATGCTGCGGTTCCTCCCGCATCCTCCTCCCCTTCGGCCTCCACTTCTGTCGCGAGCGTCAGGAAGCCGGGCGATCAGCTCGAATTGGCCGACGCGCCGATGCTGGTCGCGGTGCTCGACCCGCACGTTCCGGCGCGCACCGCGATTTATCAGCGCGCCGATGTCGGATATATCGTTTTTGACCGTAAGCTGGCGCTTTCGATCCCCGCTCTCGAAAACGGCATTCCTCCAAAGATCGATTTGCAGCCGCTCGATATGGCGAATAATTCTGGCTATCGTTTCACCGTTCCGCCGAATGCCGATCTTCAGGCGACGCGCGACGGCACTGTCTGGAAAATTTTCCTTTCCAAGAAACAAGGGGCGATGCCCGTTACCACCGCGCTAGTCGCCCAGCCCGATTTCGCGCTCGGCGCGCGCTTTCTGTTGCCGTTGCCCGACGCGCCTACGCCTGTCCATCTGGTCGATCCTGTCGTCGGCGACGATCTGATTTTGGTTCCTTTGGCGCAAAGCGAAGCCTTCAACGCGACACGGCGCATGTCGGACATGATTATTTTGCCGGCTGCGCAGGGGCTTGTGATCAAGCCTTTGACCGATAAACTGATCGTCCGCGCCGTTTCCGACGGTATCGAAATAACGGCCGAAGGCGGGTTGCTTCTGTCGCATGCCATTGACACCGGCGCGTCGATGCAATCGGCCTCGCGCGCCAAAGCGGCGGCGATGGGCAAATCCATGTTCGACTTCGCGACTTGGAGCGGCAAGCTGGGCGAAACCTATACCGACACGCGGCAAAGATTGCAGCAAACGATCGTCGATGTTCCCGAAGCCGAACGCAACCGCGCCCGCCTCGAACTGGCGCGCTTCTATTTCGCCAACGGCAACGGGGAAGAAGCTCTCTCGATGCTTAATTTTCTTGCCAAACAGGTTCCCGATTTGCGCGCGCATACCGATTTTATGGGCTTGATGGGCGCTGCGGAAATCCTCGCTCATCGTTCCGATGAGGGCTTGGCCGACTTATCCCTGCCGGGGCTCGCCGATCAGCCGGAAACCGAATTGTGGCAGGCGGTGGGGCTTGCGCAGAATCGCGACTGGCAACATGCCGAAGAAAAATTCGCGGCCCGCGAGTCTCTTTTGACCGGATATCCCGACCCGTTCTTCTCGCGCTTCTTTGTTCTGGCCATAGAATCGGCGGTCGCGGTCGATAAAGATCACGAAGCCGCTGACTGGCTGGATTTCGTCACGAGCGCGCCCCACAATCCCGAGGTCGATCCCGCTCTGGATTATCTGCGCGGTGCTTTGCATGCCAAGGCCGGACGCGCGGCTGCGGCTCAGGATGCGTGGAAGAGCGTGCAGGCCTCGAACGATCGTCTTTACAAAGTGCGCGCCGAGCTGGCGCTGGTCGATCTTGGCGTCTCGACGGCTTCGCTGACTCCGGCGCAGGCCGCAGACCGGCTCGAAGCCTTGCGCTTTGGCTGGCGCGGCGACGATCTCGAAGTCGATATTCTGCATCGCCTCGGCCAATTCTATATTGAAGCCAAAAACATCAAAGCCGGGCTGAACGCGATGGCGCAGGCGGTTACGCTTTATCCCGCCAGCCCGATGGCGCCTGCCATTCACGCCGAAATGGCGACTATTTTCCACGATGTTTTTATGGGCGATTTGGGCAAGAAACTTTCCCCGCTCGACAGCCTGACGCTTTACCAGCAATACCGCGATCTGATGCCGACCGGCAAAGACGGCGATGTGATTATGAACAATCTGGCCGAGCGTCTGGTCGCCGTCGATTTGCTGGATCAGGCCTCGAGCATTCTCGAAGACCTCGCCAAAAACCGCTTGCAGGGAGAAGACAAAGACCGCACCGCGCTGCGCCTTGCCGGTATCCGCTTGCTAGATCATAAACCCAACGATGCGATAGCCGCGCTCGATATTATCGGCAGCGATGCGTTGAAGCCCGCGATGCAGAACGAGCGCATTCTTCTCCGCGCCCGCGCCCTTTCCGAATTGCACCGCTATGACGACGCCAAGGCACTTTTGAAAGACAACACCAGTCAGGATGCCAAACTCCTGCGGGCAGATATTGCGATGCACGGCCAGGCCTGGGGCGATGCCGCCAAGGCTTTGATGGATCTGGTCGGGCCGCCGCCGTCGGCTGGTGCCCCCCTTACATCCGATCAAGCTGGCTGGCTTATCAACGCCGCAGTTGCCTACGCGCTTGCCAACGATCAAACGGGGCTCGATAAACTGGCGATCGATTACGGTACGCCGATGGCCACAATGCCGCAGAACGAGATGTTCCGCATGCTGACTCAACCGGAAAAAACCGGCCAGATGCGCGACCTTACCGCCGCGCAATCGCAGATTTCGCAAGTCGATATGTTCCAGGGCTTCCTCAACGGCTATCGCAGCGCGCCTGTCCCTGCGGCTGATACGACAGCGAAGAAACCGTAATTGAAGGAGTGTAAATGCCGCAAGAGCGATAGGATTCTCATGCGGAAGGAGAACTTGTCCTGTTCTTCTGAAAAAGAATTGTCTAAAACATTTATAATGAAAAAAACCACATCCCTTTCCTGTTTTCTTCTCGCCGCCGCGCTTGTTCCCTGTGGCGCGGCTTGGGCGCAGGAAAATTTGCATGTCGTTAAATCGGGCGTTAATGCCGAGTCTGAAAATGCCGAATTTTGCCTCGAATTCGACAAGACGCTGGCCCCGGCTTCGCCCGCGCACCTTGCCGCCGCTTTGCGGTTGGAGGCCGACGATAAAATAATCGTGCCGCAAAACATCATCGCTTCCAAAACGTCGCTTTGCCTGTTCCCGCTGGAACGCGGTCAGCGTTACCGCCTTAATCTCTCCGGATTGCGCGGGGCCGATGACGAAAAAATGGCCGCGCCCTATAGCCAGTCTTTCACGATCCCCGACCGTTCGCCGATGCTCGCTTTCACCGCGAGCAACGGCGGCGTGAATGGTTTTGGTTCTTACGACAGCCCTCTTTATTTGCGCGCCGTCAATGTCGCGCATGCGAAAATCGATGTTTATCGCGTTACCGACATCACCTCGATGGCGCATGTCTGGCAAAACAGGGCGCAAACGGCCTTGGCACCGTCCGAAAGCGTCTATCTCGCGCATGACAAAGGACAACAGGTCTGGGAGGGCGATAATATTTTCGACTCCGCGCCAAATACCACGATCGAGCAGCAAATATCCCTGCGCGAGAAAATGCCCGATCTCGTCCCCGGCCTTTATCTGATCGTTGCCGATGCCGGAAGTAGCGCTGTTGCAGCCGACGACGATGCCAAAGCCGCGAATAAAGGCTTGGCCCCGATGGCCGCCGCGTGGTTTTCGAGATCCGATTTCTCGCTGCGCGCGATCCGCGACGATAACGGCATTCATGTCATCGCCTCCAAACCCGATATCCACCTGATCGCCGCCGACAAGGAGCCCAAGCAACTCGCCGAAGCGCAAAGCGGCGCGAATGATGTCAGTCTCATTCCCTATCCCGCGCATCTTGACGACAAAACTTCTCTCGCCACCGTTATCGGTATCGATCAAGCGGGCAATGTCGCTTTCGCGGATGTCGAAAATCTTCCCGCGCTGGCGAAGCCGCCCGCTTTGGGCGCGATTGGCACTGCTGATTTGTTCGCGGTGCCCAATGAAAATGTCGCCGTATCTTTGTCGATGACTCCGCTTGAAAATACACCGCCGCTGGCGGTGCCCGGCATTCTTCATCTGTCCCACGGCGATACTTCTTACGCCGATTTTACTGTTCCGCCGCTGACGCAGGAAAAGGCCGCGCTGTCTTTCCCCGCGCCCGCCGTGCAAGGAATCTGGAATCTTCATTGGCAAAAGCCCGACGGTACGGTTTTGGCCGATGCGCCGTTGCGCGTGACATCCAATCCCGACGCGCCGCATCTGGAAGTCAGTTCCGAACGCGACGCGCTGACGGGCGAAGGGAACTGGCCGGTGACAATCAAATCCGTTTCCAGTTCCGGCAAGCCGGTGCCCTTGACGGGTGGGCATGCGAGCGTCGTCTGGCAAAAACTCGATCCCGCGACTTTTGGCTGGAAAGATTACAGCTTCGGCACGCCACCCGCGATTGCGCCTGTGCCTGCGCATGTCGCCGATTTTCTTACCGATCTGGACGGCGCGTCCCAATTACATCTGACTTTACCTCCGCGCCCCTCCGAACGCGGCCTGTATCAAGCTGCGTTGAAAGTGACGGCGGATTCCGATGCGGGCGTTGCCGCCGCGCCGACGCTCGTTCTGCCCTTGCGACCCGAAGCGACAACGATTGGCATCAAGCCTTTGGCGGCTGATGCCCGTTTTGCCCAAAACGGTATCGCGCGTTTTTCGCTGGTTGGTTTGTCCTTGGACGGCAAGCCGCGCGATGTCTCCGGCCTTTCCTATCAAGTGTATGAAGAGGGCCGCAGCTTCGATTGGTATCAGGACGAAGGCCGCTGGAAATACAAACCCGAACCGCAATTGCGCCCTATAGGCGGCGGTGCTTTCTCGATCAAAGCCGACGGCGGCAGCGTGCTTGAATGGCCGGTGACCGCGGGCAATTACCGTCTGGAAATTCTCGATCAGGCGGGCAAGATGCTGGCACAAATGCCTTTCAGCGCGGGATGGGATTCCACCGGCGCGACGGCGGCACCGGCATCGCCGTTGAATGTAACGCTGCCCAAAACGCTGCACCCCGGCGTTGAGGCCGTCGCTCATGTGTTTTTACCGGAACCGGCGATGCTTACCGCGATTATCGCCGACACGCACATTCGCAAAACGGTGCATGAACTGCGCGGCAAGGGCGATAACGAAATCACTTTCACCCCTGCCGCCGATTGGCAAAGCGGCATCAGCCTGACCGTCGAAGCCGCTTCCCTGGCGGGCCTCCTTCGTGCTGGCGCTGAATCTTCTCTTGCGCAAGACGCCACAGGAAACAAGGCCTCTCTCGCGCCGACAGCAGACGCTGCGATTATCGCCGCCGGTTCACCCTCGGCGGTTCTGTTGCGCAAGGATGAAAACGCCACACTCACTTTCGGCATCGAGAATTTGAACGCAGCTACCGAAACATACCGTTATGCCTTTACCGCGACACCCGGCCTCAAGATTGAAAACGGCCAGAGCGGAAGCCTTACTTTGGGCGGTCGGCAAAGCCAGTCTTTAACCGTGTCTCTGTCCGGCGACCAGATCGGCGGTAAGGAATTGCGGCTCGATGTCGTCGGCGAGAAAACAAAAGGGGGCGCTCACGTCATCCGCAATTGGACAATCGCGGTATTGCCGAAAACAGACGCGTTGCAAAGCGTGTCGACAGTCTCGGTTGCGCCCAAGCAGCTCTTGATATCGTCTGCACCCAAAACGCATGATCCCACCACGCCTACGGTCGCCTTTGTCTCGCGCCGTCCGATGGACGGTTTGGCGGAAATCCTGTCTTTCGTTTTTAACGCGCGTCCTTTCACAACGTCCGAACTGGCGTCGAGCGTCGATGCCTTGCGATTGTGGGGCGAACCATTGGCACAAAGTGGCTTCGCGCCCGATTTTCTGATCGCGGCGCGGCGGCAGGAACAATTAACCCGCTTGCTGCGTCACCAGAATCCGGACGGCGGATTTGCTGCAACGAGCGGCAGCGATAGCACGATGGAAGACACGGCATCCGCGCTCACGGCACTCGGCCCTGATACATCGGATATTGTTAAGCCTGCCAAGAATCTGGCGGTCGCGTGGCTCAAGCAACGGCTGGCGAATACCTGGTTTAATGACAAGGAGCGTGAACCCCGCGCCGCCGCTTATGCCGCGCTTGCGGCGGCCGATGCCATCGATGCCGCCAGTTTGCATTACTTCTCGGACATCAGCGCGCCCAATCCTGTGCCGCCGATAGCGGAAGCCAATATAGCCGCCGCGTTCAAGCATATCCACGACCCCAACGCGGCAGCCTTCTGGATCAAAAAAATGCTGGATGAAAATAAAGGCGTTAAAACGATCCCGCTTCTCAACGCGCTCGCTGCGACTGATGCCTTGTCGTCCGACGATGTCCACGCGGCAATGGCCGCAATGACCGACGCGCTGCGCCACGGAACCAAACCAGATATCAAGGACGCGGCAGAATTATTGCGCGCGATCGCCACCGACAATGCCGATGCGGGTAAAGCGCGCCTGACAATTGGCAACGAAACGCGGAATGTCTCCGGCGTTCTCGCCCTACGTCTTTCCGATGCGGGTTTCGCCGCCGCCCGCAACGACGATAGCCAGCTTTTGTCGATCACTTATGTGTCCGAAGTTGCCGCTCACATTTCCAACTCTGCCGTCGCGCGCCATATTTACCGCATGAATGGCGTCGAGCTATCGTCGTCTGAAAAACCCATACGCGGCGAAACTTATGTGGTCGAGCTGAAAGGAACGGCTCCCGATTTATCCGACAACGAACAGATTTTGCTGCAAGACGGCGGCGCCAACGCGTTGCGCCCCATTGGTTGCCCGATATCCGCGAAAATGGATGTGCCGTCTTTCGTTCCGTGGCTGACGATGTCGGATATCACCCCGACTTTTGCCTGCGAATTTTCCGCGCATGCCGTGAATGTCATCGTGGGGCCGACGGATAACGACAAAGCCGCGTTTTCGGTTGTCTATTTCGCGCATATCGACGCGGCATCGCCCGCCGATATCCCGCCGCCGCGTTTGCGTGTTTTGAAATAGGATTACAGTGCTTCGATCACGACAAACGCCTGCGCCCAGGGCTGGTCGTCGGTCAGGCTTAAATGGATTTTGGCGGTCATGCCTGCGGGTGTCAGGGCGCGCAATCTTTCCAAAGCGCCGCCTGTCAGTTCCAGCGTCGGCTGCCCTGACGGCAGGTTGATAACGCCCATATCGCGGAAAAACACGCCGCGATAAATTCCGGTTCCCAAAGCTTTGGCGCAAGCTTCCTTGGCTGCAAACCGCTTGGCATAGGTCGCGGCTTTGGTCACACGCTTCGCTGCTTTGGCTTGTTCTATAGGCGTGAAAACACGCTGCACGAAACGCTCGCCATATTTCGCCAGCGTCGCTTCAATGCGCTCGATATTCGTCAGGTCGTTGCCGATGCCGATAATCATGCAAGCTTTATAGCATGAGATGCGGGGAGGGAAAGCCGCGTTTTACGCCGCTTTATCCTTCGCCACAGCTCGCCACCCAATATCGCGGCGGCAGAATCCTTCCGGCCAGTCGATTTGATCTACGGCTTGATAGGCGCGTTTTTGCGCTTCCGTGATCGTCGGTGCGGTTGCCGTGAGGCAAAGGACGCGCCCCCCGTTTGCCGTCATTTCTCCCGCCGCGTTCAGCGCGGTTCCGGCATGATAGACGATGGCATCCGGAATGGCAGCGGCGCGATCTATGCCGCGAATGACTGTTCCTTTCGGATAATCGCCGGGATAACCTTGTGACGCCATAACGACGCATAGGGCTGTCATGTCGTGCCATTTGATCTCGATTTCATCCAGCAATCCTTTGCTGCACGCGTAAAGGATCGTCAACAGATCGGATTGCAAACGTGGGATAATCACTTCGGTTTCCGGATCGCCGAAGCGCGTATTGTATTCGATCAGGCGCGGCCCTGTTTTGGTAATCATCAGCCCCGCGAACAAAACGCCGGTGAAGGGCCGCCCCATAGCGTTCATTTCTGCAACCGTCGGCTCGATGATCTCGCGCATGATGCGTTGCTGCATCGCTTCATCGACAATCGGTGCCGGAGAATAAGCTCCCATACCGCCGGTATTGGGGCCCTTGTCGCCGTCGAAAGCCGTTTTGTGATCCTGCGCCGTCGCGAAAAACCGCGACGATTTCCCGTCGCACAAGGCAAAGAAACTGATTTCCTCGCCTTCCATAAATTCCTCGATGACGATTTCCTTGCCCGAGGCTCCGAAAACCTCATCAATCAACGAATCCTCAATCGCTTCGATTGCCTCTTCCAGCGTTTGCGCGACGGTGACGCCTTTGCCTGCGGCAAGTCCGTCGGCTTTGATGACAATCGGTGCGCCTTTTTCCCGCACATAGGCAAGGGCATCTTCGGGGCTGGTAAAACGCTGATAGGCTGCGGTCGGCACGCCTGCGCGAACACATAAATCTTTCATAAAACCTTTGGAGCTTTCCAGCTCGGCGGCAGCCCGGCTGGGGCCGAAACAGGGAATCTCTGCCGCGCGTAATTCGTCAGCCAGCCCCAGCGCCAAGGGCACTTCCGGCCCGACGATAACGAAATCGATTCCTTCTTTGAGGCACGCAGACACGATATCCGAAGGCTTCTCGGCATCTATCGCCCAGCATTCGGCAATCTCCGCAATCCCGGCATTGCCTTTGGCGCAATAAAGCTTCTTGCATGAGGGCGATTTGGCAATGGCTCTACATATCGCATGCTCGCGCCCGCCATTGCCTACGACCAGAACTCTCATTTCTTAACCCTCAAAGGTAAAACTCATTATAGACGCCGCTATAGGCCCAGCCAAGGGGCATATAGCAAATCCCTTGGATTTGACCTGCTAGATTGACTATGCTGCTTGCTATGGCCACGACAACACCTCAATCTTCCCTCTTCGATCCGCCGCGTCCGGGGGCGAATGCCCCTGAATTCAGCGTCAGCGAACTCTCCAATCTCGTTAAAAAGACGGTCGAGGAGACTTTCGGGCTAGTGCGTGTGCGCGGCGAGATTTCCGACTGCAAACTGCATTCCAGCGGTCATTTGTATTTGACGCTGAAAGAAGGCACCGCTGTGCTTGCATCCGTATGCTGGCGCGGGCAGGTGGGGCGTTTGGGGATTAGGCCCGAATTGGGGATGGAGGTCGTCTGCACCGGACGCCTCACGACCTTTCCGGGTCAATCGAAATATCAGTTGGTCATTGAAAGCATGGCTTTGGCGGGCATGGGCGCGTTGCTCAAAATGCTCGAAGAACGGAAAAAGAAACTTGCTGCCGAAGGCTTGTTCGATGCTGCGCGTAAACGGGCGTTGCCTTATCTGCCGCGCGTTATCGGCGTTGTTACATCGCCGACGGGTGCCGTTATCCGCGATATTCTGCATCGGCTCGATGAACGATTTCCGCGCCATGTTCTTGTTTGGCCCGTCGCGGTTCAGGGCGAAGTGGCTGCGGCGCAAATCACCGCCGCGATCCGTGGCTTCAACGCATTGCAGGGCGATATGCGCCCCGATGTGCTGATTATCGCGCGCGGCGGCGGCAGCGTCGAAGATCTGATGCCCTTCAACGAAGAAAACGTCGTCCGCGCCGTGGCGGAAAGCAAAATCCCTGTTATCTCCGCCGTCGGCCACGAAACCGATACGACGCTTATCGATTTCGCTTCCGATCTCCGCGCCCCTACGCCGACAGCCGCCGCCGAAAAAGCCGTTCCGGTGCGCGAGAACTTATTGGCGCAAATCGTCGATGACGGCGCGCGCCTTCTCGTTGCCATTACGCGCATGCTTCAGGATCGCCGCGAAAGGCTGCATCTGACGCAACGCGCTTTGGGCGACCCGGCACGGGCGATAGAACCGCTGGCGCAACGGCTCGACGAAAAAACCGAACGTTTGTCGCTTGCGTGGCGCGGATTTTATCAGCGCAACACATCGCGCGTCGGCGAAGCCGGAGGGCGTCTGCGCCACCCCCGCGATATACTGCGCCTCGCTGCGCAACGTTTGGCGAATGCCGATCAGAAAATTACTTTTGCGTGGAAAGAAAGCTTCACGCGCAAAGCCAACCGCCTTGAAAATTTGGGAACGGTGCTGGGGCATTTATCGCCGCGCGCGGTTCTGGGGCGCGGCTATGCGCTGGTGCAAGACGCGCAGGGCAGGGTGATTGCTAGCTCCACGGAAGCAAAAACAGGCGATAAACTCCGCATCGAATTTGCCGACGGCAAGACGGACGTGGTGGTGGAATAATCAGTTCCGGGGCCGAGCGCCGGAAGGCTGTTCGGGCGACGGCAGGGCGACAGGCCGCGCGGGCGTTTTTTCCGCGCCGAAATGTTTGGCGAAAAGCTTGGCCAGATTTTCCGGCATCGGCGGCGGCTGAATATTACATCTTTTATCGGATTCATCCTGATCCAGCCATTGGCGCAAATCTGGTCCGATAGGCTGCGCGCCCGGCGGGCAGAAACCGGTTTCGGCGTTTGCGGGATGCGTATAAATCAGCAAGGTTTTGCCCAGCAGCTCTTGTATCCGAGGCGGCGCATCCTTCCTGTCGATGAGTTCCGGGTAATCCGCCGCGGATGGAGCGCGCGGCACGGCATCGAGCAGATTTTTAAGGGGTTTTCCCTCTGCGCTATAAATATTCGGCCCTACCTCATAATCGCCCCTGAGGGTTTTCCGCACGAGGAAATAGGCGCTGTTCAACGGTTCGATGGGATTGCTCGAATGCTTCTCTCTGACCGAAATGCACAGCTTCGTCTCGCCTCCCCGTTTTTCGTCGGAATAGGTGTATCGGTTGATATAAACATCTTCCTTGCCCAACAGTTTGTTTGCATCTGCTGGAGCCAGCGCGTCTTTTGTGCCGAGCAAGATCGGGATGATCTTCTCGATCTCGCAGTACACGGCCTCACAAGCGTCCCGCCACTCTTGCTTGCGCTGTTTCATATCCCGCAGGCATTCCATGCTGCGTCCCTGGGCGATGAAACAGGTTTCCGTTTGGAGCGGGGTATAGCTGCTGAATACACTATCGGTGGCCGGGTTGAAATCCTCGGGCATCGCCACGCCAATATCCGATTTCCCGAGGACACAGATGGGATTGCTCCATCCGCCCATGAATAGGCCAAGTCCGATGATCTCCGCTTCCTTGGCGTCGAGTTTTCTGGCATCAGCCGGGACGAAATGCGCGCCCTTATAATCAATGGGCGCATAGAAATAGAGGTCGGGTTTGCTGTCTCCATACTTTTTGTTGGGGACGTAAATTATTGGATAGGCGTGATAGGCGCGCGGCAAGCCATGAATCTTCACTTGCGTCGCGGGGGATGTCAGACCCGTATCTTGTAGCCAGCCGGGGTATTTGCTCATCACCGCATCGTATAATTTTTGAGGAAGATTGCCCCCATCCTGCCCGTCATTATTCATTGCCTTGGAGAGCATTGCTGCCGAATGATAGGTTCTGCCTGCGGGATCGAGCTTATAAACTTCGAACATCGGCGATTTGGCGTTGGACATGAGCAGCCCTTTCCGAGTTGAACCGCTTACAGCTTGCCCTAAATCTTCAGTAACCGCAATGCCGCCGGTTCCAGCTCATCGCGCAAACGCTGCATCATTTCTTCGCGTGGCAGGCCGGGGGGGATGGGGGGCAGGAATTCAACGGTAATCAGCCCGCGCTTTTTAAAGAAGCTGTCCTTTGGCCACAACAAGCCGGAATTCAAGGCCATTGGCACGATTGGAACGTTTAAATCCTGATACAAAGCGGCGACACCGCTTTTATAGGGGCGGGATTCGCCGACTGCGGCGCGCGTGCCTTCGGGGAAAATAACAATCGGGCGTCCCTCCGCCGCCGCTTTCCGTGCCGCGAGCGTCATGTTCGATAAAGCTTTGGTACGTCCGGCCCGGTCGATAGCGATAGAACCAGAACGGCTCATATACCAGCCGATGATAGGGATATTCAGCAGTTCCCGCTTCAAGACAATCGCCGGGTCGCCCAAAATCAAATGCAGCTTGAATGTTTCCCACGCCGATTGATGTTTGCTGGCGACGATGCAGGCACCTTTGGGAATATTTTCCCGCCCGACGACCCGATATTGAATGCCGCCGATATGATTTTCGACCCACGCCACCGTGCCCAGCCAGACATGCACCGCCCAAACCGTCGCCTTGCGCGAGATCAGCATTGTCCACATGAGCAGCGTGCTCATCAAAAGATTGGCGCCGTAAAAAGTAATATTGAACCAAATCGACCAAAGATATTTCATAACGCATTCATCCAAATTCTGACGGGCGCGACAAGGAACTTGCTGTATTCCGTGACGAGAAGCTCAATCGTTCCCGGGTGTTGCCACCACTCGTATAATTTAACGCTGTCGGGCGTGACGGGGTAGGGAAGAATGGTCACATCCGGCATAGCCGTGCGGAACAAAAGCAAACTGCGCGGCATATGATAATTGGCGGTGACAAGGCGCAATGATTTATAGCCTTCGGCTTTCATCCAGTCCCGCGTTTCTTCGGCATTGCCTATCGTGCTGCTGGCATGATAACCCAGCGCGATGCAGCAAGCGCGTATATCGGCTGTAATCGGCTGCCCGCCCAAAACGCCGTCCAGCGTCAGGTTCCGGTGCACGCCGGAAATAAAAAGTTTTTTGCCGTTGCCGGATTCCAAAAGCTCCAGCCCCGTCGTCACCCGTTCGCTGCCGCCCGTCAGGACGACAATCGCATCCGTGTTTTCAAGCGTGGGCCCCACGCCGGGTTCGCGCAGCACCACGATGTCGCCAACGAAATTTAAAAACCCACAAATCCACAGCGTCGCAGCGACGGCTCCGAGGGTGACGAGGATGGGTTTGATTCTGGTCATGGGAACGACTTTATCAAACGCATAACGGAAAGGCGAGCCGTCGTCGAAGCAATGGCAATCGCGCAAACGGGCACCGAAAAAGCCGCCGCCAGCAAGGCCGCCCAATGCAGGGTCTGCAATGTCGAAAAATCGACAATATGGCGCGTCGCGAACAGCAATCCGGCCGTCACCGCAATCGCCGCCGTAAAGCCAATCGCCGCCGCGCGCAGGGAAATACGTTCGGATTGCATCTGGAAATGCAGGGCGATATCTCTATCCTCGGTTCCCAGAAGGTGCAGCAGGGAAATCGTCTCATGCTCTGCCGCCATAACCGCGCGGCAAATCAGGCTGACGGCGATAATCAGAGTGATGCCCGTCAAGGCAATCGTCAAGACGCCCAGCAGCGTCAATCCGCGCACCAATCGCCACACATCTTGCGTCCATGCGCCGTGATCGTCCACGCGCGCGTCGCTGACCACGTTTTTCAGCGCATCCTGAATCTGATCGGCGGTTAAGGCCGAACCCGTCTTGCGCTCGACATCGATCAGGGTGGGCAAAGGCAAAGCTTTCAGCAACTCCGGTTGATTGAACCAGGGCTGCAACAGCCGCGCCACGTCTTCGTCGGACAAAGGCATCACCAATCCGACATCCGGCATGCCACGCAAAACGGCTGTCGCCTGTTTCACGCGCTCGACTTGCGGGGTCGATGTTTCGTCGCCGACGGCGGGGATTTCGACGGTAATGCGCGTTTCCGCCGTTTGCCCCCACAGATAACCCATCGTCAGCAAAGCGGCCTCGGCAGCGGTGGCAAAAGTGGCGATGAAAACCATAATGCCGACAATCGCCGCAAACGACCGCCCCAGATGCAGGGAACGAAACGCCGGCGTGAAAAGATGGCGGGGCAGGGACATGATTCAGGCCGCTCGTGACGAAAAAGAAACCAGACGACCGCCCTGCAAACGCAAAGCAGGCTTGCGGAATTTATTGACCAGATGAGCCTGATGCGTCGCGAGAATAACGGCGGTGCCGATTTTGTTCAATTCGTCGAACAGGTGAAAAAGTTTCAAAGCGGTGTCTTCATCGACATTGCCTGTGGGTTCGTCGGCGAGCAAAAGGCGGGGGCGTGTCACAACAGCGCGGGCAATCGCGACGCGCTGTTGCTCGCCGCCCGAAAGCTCTGCCGGTTTGGCGTTCATGCGGTCGCCCATTCCCACCCAATCCAAAAGCTCGCGCGAATGACGCTGGATATAATCATCGCTGGCATTGGTCAGCCGCAAAGGCAAAGCCGCATTTTCCCACGCGGTTAAATGGGGGATCAAACGAAAATCCTGAAACACAATGCCGATTTTCCGGCGCAATTCGGCGCGTTTTTCGGGTTGGCCGCCGACCAAAGGCTCGCCCAGCAGATAGATCTGGCCGCTGGTCGGCTTTTCCGCCTGATAAATCAGGCGCAGCAGCGACGATTTTCCCGCGCCGCTGGGCCCCGTCAGGAAATAAAATCCTCCGTCATCAAGCGTGAACGAGACATCTCTTAGAACCTTGCGTTCCGGAGGGTAGGTCAAACCGACATTTTTAAAGGATAGGAGCATTGAAGCCGGAGGTTGGAGGTTGAAGGCCAGAGGCTAGCGCAGATTCTTATATTAGATAAGCCGCACATGAAATTAAATTCCTCGCCTTCTAGCCTCTGGCCTCCCCCCTTCTTCTCCCCTATATATCTCCCTATGATTGTCGAATGCCCTTCCTGCAGCGCCCGGTATATGGTGCCTATTGGTCTTCTCGCCTCTGGTGGGCGGAAAGTACGCTGCGCGCGCTGTAAAAACGAATGGCAGGCTACATTGCCGACCACCGTCGATGTGTTTGTGCCTTTGCCGGAACTCGCGCAGAAAAGCATGCCGCCGACCGCCAAAGCCCCGGTTCCGCCCCCGATAGGCGCGCCGCCCCAACAGGAGGCCAGCTCCCCCATCGCCAATCTTCCCGCCGTGATTGCAAAATATAACTGGAAGAAAATCGCGCTGTGCATCGGTATAGGCATCGGTTTGGCGGGCTTGATCCTCACCTGGCTGATTCTGGCGCGGGATCCTATCATGCGGGCCATCCCCGGCACGCGCGATTTTTATGAGGTTTTTGGCCTTTATGCCCAGCGTTCCGGGCACGGGCTGGCTTTTGGTCAGGTCAAATCGGAACTCAGGTACGACGGCGGCACAATGCGCCTGTATGTCGATGGGATTATTCACAATAGTACCGACGAGGCGCAGTTGGTGCCCGATATCAAGGCCCACGCCATTGGCCCCGATCAGCTAACTATTCAAAGCTGGTGGATTCCAGCCCCCGCCGCTACAGTCGATGCCGGAAGCGATATTCCCTTTCATACCGAGGTGTCTACGCCGATGAAGCACACGATTGAAAATGTTACTCTCGAGTTCGATTCCCAGGGTGACAAGGATAATGTTAACCAATAATACCCCCGTGGCTGAAAACGCCGCCTATGTCCTTGTCGCCGAAGACAATCCGGCGGTGCGTGAGTTTATCACCCGGGCCCTGCTATCGGCGGGATACAAGGTCAGCGCGGTCGGTGACGGCCAGCAAGCGCTCGAGGCGCTGACACGCGAGAAATTTAACGTTCTAGTGACCGATATCGTGATGCCTAATGTCGACGGTATTGCTCTGGCGATGAAGGCGACGCGCCTGTTCCCCGATCTTAAAATCGTCATGATTTCCGGCTACATGCAGGAACGGATGCGGGCGCATAATTTGGACACGCTCGTCTATAAAATCGTCCCCAAACCTTTTTCTCTTGAAGAAATATGCGAGGCGGTTAATAACGCTTTATCTTTGCCAGCCAATAACTTGTAAGCAAGAGTTCACAAAATGAAACAACAGCGCATCCGCAAAGCCGTATTCCCCGTCGCCGGTCTTGGCACCCGCTTTCTGCCCGCGACCAAGGCGATGCCCAAGGAAATGCTCACTCTGGTCGATCGCCCTCTGATCCAGCACGCGGTCGATGAAGCCCGCGCCGCAGGCATCGAACAATTCATCTTCGTCACCAGCCGTGGCAAGGGTTCGTTGGAAGACCATTTCGACAATAACAATGATCTAAGAAGAACGTTGGAGGCGAAAGGCAAGACTCACGCGCTGGAGTTGCTGGCGACCACCGATATCGACTCGGGCCAGTTGTTGTTCACCCGGCAGCGCGAACCGCTCGGCCTCGGCCACGCGATCTGGTGCGCCCGGCACCTGGTCGGTAACGAACCTTTCGCCATTTTGCTCGCCGACGACGTCGTGCTGGCCGAAAAACCCTGCCTCAAGCAGATGATGGACGCCTATGAAGAAGTGGGAGGCAATGTCGTCGGCGTCGTCGATGTGCCGCGCGAACAGACCAACCGTTACGGCATCCTTGATGTCGAATCCGACGACGGGCATTTGGCTAAAATCAAGGGCTTGGTGGAAAAACCTGATCCACAACATGCGCCTTCGACCCTTTCCGTTATTGGCCGTTATATCCTCCAGCCCGAAATTTTTACCGAGCTGGAAGCCAAAAGAATCGGGCAGGGCGGCGAGATCCAGCTCACCGACAGCATGTCGCGACTGATCGGCAAACAACCCTTCCATGGCGTCCGCTATACCGGCACCCGCTATGACTGCGGCGACAAAGTCGGCTTCATCGAAGCCAACGTCGCCTTCGCCCTCGCTCACCCCGAAATGGGCGGCGAAGTGCGGAAGGCGTTGCAGAAGATTATTGGGAAGTAAGCTATGAAGATCGTCGTTCTCGGTGCCGGCTATGTCGGCCTTGTTTCCTCCGCCTGTTTTGCCGAATTTGGCGTGCGGGTTACCTGCGTCGATCAAAGCGCGGAGAAAATCGCGGCCCTGTTGCGCGGCGAAATGCCGATTTACGAGCCCGGCCTCGATGATCTGGTTGAGCGTAATGTTAAGATCGGCAATTTATCCTTTGCCACCTCGATGCTCCCGGCGATCAAGGAGGCAGACGCCGTATTCATCGCCGTCGGCACGCCGACCCGCCGTGGCGACGGGCATGCGGATTTATCTTATGTCTATGGCGCGGCGCGCGAAATTGCGCAGAATATCTCGCGCTATACCGTCATCGTCACTAAATCGACGGTTCCCGTCGGCACAGGCCACGAAGTCGCGCGCCTGATTAGCGATACGAACCCCAAATTAAAGTTGGGGGTCGATTTCGATGTCTGCTCCAACCCCGAATTTTTGCGCGAGGGTTCGGCGATCAATGATTTCATGCGTCCCGATCGCGTCATGATCGGCTGCGAAAGCCCGCGCGCCGCTGAAGTGATGAAAGCTCTTTATCGTCCTCTGTACCTTATCGAAACGCCATTGGTTATCGCCGGACTTGAAACCGCCGAACTGACCAAATATGCCGCGAACGCCTTCCTTGCCGCAAAAATCACCTTTATCAACGAAATCGCCGATCTCTGCGAAAAGGTCGGCGCGGATGTGCAGGTCGTGGCCAAAGGCATGGGGCTCGACGGACGCATTGGCCGCAAATTCCTGCATGCAGGGCCCGGTTATGGCGGTTCCTGCTTTCCCAAAGACACGCTGGCCCTCGCGCGCACCGCGCAGGATAAAGGCGTGCCGCTGCATCTGGTCGAAGCGACAATCGCCGTCAACAACCGCCGCAAGAAACATATGGCCAGCCGTATCATCGCCGCCTGTGGCGACAATGTCAGCGGCAAGACAATCGCCATTCTGGGCGTCACTTTTAAACCCAACACCGACGATATGCGCGACAGCGTCAGCCTCGACATCATCCCCGCTTTGCAGGAAGCCGGGGCGATAATCAACGCCTATGATCCCGCTGGCATGGATGAGGCCAAAAAACTATTACCGAACGTCTCGTGGCGCAAAGACGCCTATGACGCGATGCAAGGAGCGGATGCCGTCGCGATCCTCACCGAATGGAACGAATTCCGTTCTTTGGATATGGAAAAAACAAGATCAATCCTTAAATCCCCGACTATTATCGACCTCCGCAATATCTACAATCCGGTAGAGCTTCGCGCCGCCGGGTTTGCTTATACGTCGATCGGCAGATAAATATTCCCATTCCCTCAGCGGAAGTGCGGTGCATAAATTGGATTGAAAACGCTTGCGCATCATTTTTGCTTGCCCTACCGTAAAGGGACTAAGTTCTTTGTGGCGGGGTGCGTTCGATAAAGGGAGTGTAAAATCGTGACAAGCAAAATTCCGGATAGAGGCTATTCCTCCTCTCAAGAAGCGCCCAAAAAGCGGGGGACAACCCGATCTCCTTTGACCAATCGGGATTGGGCTGAAATGCTGAGACAATCCGTGAATGAGCATTATGATGCGCTTGGCCCAGCACTTGTCTCTTCTGCTGGTCGCCTAGAGGTACAGTGTGCGGGCAAAGGAGAAAATGTCCCTGAACGGCCAGCGATTAGTAATGTTAGTGGCGCACTGTTTGTCTCTTCGACAGAAGAGGGCGGCAAGGTTGATCTGTTTGCTCTTGTTCGACCGGATAGAAAACTGCGAATTTCTGTGCCCACATACATTGCGACATTTTCGATAACATCACCTCATATACAAGCGACAGAAGATTCTCTCAAAAACTTTGGTGTCGATGTCCGTAAAATATTAAAGCCGAGTCCCGCTTGAATAACCCGCTCGGGAGAGGAAATCTGCATTTTTAGAGTTTGGGGATAGATGAGCCTTATTGCATAAATCCATAGGCTTGATAACCTCGCTCTATGCCCAGCACATTTGATTCCAAAAAACACCTCTCCTCCCTTGCCGCGCTTTACCGCGCCGATGAAGGAGCATGCCTGAACGCCCTGATCCACGATGCGCGATTGGAGCCGGAAGCGCGCCACCGCGCGGCGGAACGCGCCGCCCATTGGGTCGAAGAAATTCGCCGCACGCATAAACCCTCGGCAACAGTCACCGATCTGCTCTCGCGCTTCGGGCTCACTTCGCAAGAAGGCCTCGCGCTGATGTGCCTTGCCGAGGCCCTGCTGCGTATTCCCGACCGCGCGACGGCTGATGCCCTTATTCGCGACAAACTGGACGGCGCGCATTGGGATAAGGCTCTCGCTTCCGACGCGCCGTGGTCGATCAATATGACGGGCTGGGCCTTGTCGCTCACGGGCAAAATCATTCATCTCGACGGTGAATCGACCAGCGCGGGCGCGGCTTTGGGCCGTTTGGTATCCCGCCTCGGCCAGCCCGTTATCCGTGAAGCGATCCGCGCCGCGATGCAATGGATGGCCGATCAATTCGTAATGGGCGAAACGATTGAGGCTGCTCTGAAACGCACCGAAAAGCTGATGAGCGAAGGCGTGCGCTTTTCCTTCGACATGCTCGGCGAAGGCGCGCGCACGGCTGAAGACGCGGCGCGTTATCTCGCCGATTACGAACGCGCGACCGATATCATCGGCGCGCACCAGAAAAACCACCAAGTCGCCCGCCCCTCCGGTATTTCGGTGAAACTTTCCGCCCTGCATCCCCGCTATGAAATGGCGCAGCGCGAGCGTGTGATGCGTGAACTTGTGCCGCGTCTGGTCGGTCTTTGCGAACGCGCCGCGCAACACGGCATGACTCTGACAATCGACGCCGAAGAAGGCGACCGTTTGCAATTGTCATTGGAAGTCGCCGCCGAGCTTATGGCCAAAATGAATGTCGGATCGTGGAACGGTCTCGGTTTCGCCGTTCAGGCCTATGACAAACGCGCCCCCGCGACGATTGATACTTTTGCCGCGCTCGCCAAAGCCACTAATCGCCGTTTGCATGTGCGGCTTGTTAAAGGTGCCTATTGGGACACCGAAATCAAGCGTGGGCAGGAACGCGGCTGGAGCGATTTCTCCGTCTATACGCGCAAGGTCAATACCGATGTCGCCTATACCGCCTGTGCGCGCCGCTTGCTGACGCATGGCGATGTCATCGATCCGGTTTTCGGCGGCCACAACGCGCTGACGATTGCGCAAACCGTCGAGCTGGCGGGCAAAGACAGAGACCGTCTCGAATTCCAACGCCTGCACGGTATGGGCGAGGAATTGCACAATATCATGCGCCGCGAAGGATTGCATGATTGCATCTATGCGCCTGTCGGCTCGCATGATGTTTTGCTTGGCTATCTCGTTCGCCGCATTCTTGAAAACGGCGCGAATAGTTCGTTCGTGCATCGCATGCTCGATGCTTCCGTTTCTGTCGCCGAATTAACCGCCGATCCTGTGCAACAATGTTTGTCCCATAAAATGACGCATCATCCCGCCGTTCGTCCCTCGTCCGATATATTCATGCCTGAACGGAAAAATTCCGCTGGCCTCGACCTTGCCGATCCTTTCGCCACCGATCCGCTCCTCGCGCAAATCGCCACTTTTTCCCTCTCCCGCACTGCGGGAGAGGGTGGCGCCGCTCTTGCGGCGACGGGTGAGGGTAACGCGCCACTAGAGCAGGTGTTCGCCCGAGCCCAAAAAGCTTTCTCGCTTTGGACAAAAACGCCTGTCGAAACCCGCGCTGTCTGCCTCGAACAACTCGCCAACAAACTGGAATCCAACCAGGCTGCGCTTATGGCGCTGCTCATTCAGGAAGGCGGCAAAACAATTCCCGACGCGCTGGGCGAAGTTCGCGAAGCGGTCGATTTCTGCCGCTATTATGCCGTTCGCGCGCGCGAAGATTTTGCGCCGATCGCATTGCCCGGCCCGACGGGCGAGCGCAATTATATGCATCTTTCCGGGCGCGGCGTTTTCGTCTGCGTCAGCCCGTGGAATTTCCCACTGGCGATTTTCCTCGGACAAGTCGCCGCAGCTTTGGTTTCCGGCAACGCCGTGGTCGCCAAACCCGCGCCGCAAACGCCCGAAATTGCGCGCTTTGTCACCCAACTGATTTATGATTCCGGCGTGCCTGCTGATGTTTTCAACCTCGTCACCGGTGGCCCCGATATCGGCGCTTCTTTGGTCGCGCATCCTTTGGTCGCGGGCGTCGCTTTCACAGGATCGTGCGCGACGGCGCGCGCGATCAACAGATCGCTGGCTGCTAAAGACGGCCCGATTGTGCCGCTGATCGCCGAAACGGGCGGCCAGAATGCTTTGATTGTCGATAGCTCTGCGTTGCCGGAACAAGTCGTGGATGATGTCATCACCAGCGCGTTCCGTTCCGCAGGGCAAAGATGCTCTGCATTGCGTATTCTTTGTTTGCCCGAAGACACGGCGGATAAAACAATCGCGATGCTTAAAGGCGCGATGCGCGAACTGGTCGTCGGCGATCCGGCGAAACTTTCAACCGATGTTGGCCCGATCATCGATGCCGCCGCTAAAGAAAAATTGCTCAAGCATGTTGAACGCCTCAAGAATGGCGCAAAAGAAGTTCATACCGTTGTTTTAGATAATGCCTGTGCCAGCGGTCATTTCGTTGCGCCGCAAGCCTGGGAAATCCCCGCGCTTTCATTCCTCACCGATGAAGTCTTTGGCCCTATCCTGCATATCCTGCGCTACAAGCCGGAGAATCTCAGCGAGCTCATCACCCAAATAAACGCCACCGGTTTCGGCCTGACGGGCGGCTTGCACAGCCGTATCGAGTCCACCGTCAACCGCGTCGAGCGCGAACTGCATGTCGGGAATTTCTACGTCAACCGCACGCTCATCGGCGCTGTTGTCGGCGTGCAACCTTTCGGCGGCGAGGGCCTGTCGGGAACCGGCCCCAAAGCCGGAGGCCCGCACTATCTCTACCGCTTCGCCTGCGAACGCGTGACCTCAATCAACACCACGGCGGCAGGTGGCAATGCGAGTTTGCTGATGGAAGCTTCGGAATAACCATATAAAGAAGAAAGATAGTGATAGGCGCAAATTAACCAAAGAAAACACCATAAAAATAAAAAAGCATGTGGCAGAGATTTGCAGATATGAGTATAAAACACCGCGTAAACTATATAAATTTACCTTAAACATGATATGGAGAATAGAATGGAAGTATATTTGAAAATAACTGGTGGTGCCAAAAAGAAGCAAAAAGAAGCGTCTGGCTTCTTTGATGCATTTACACCTGAAGGGCAGGCTCGGATTTTAGCCCCTCTTTCTCCATCTGAACAAAAAGAAACTGTAAAGCGCTTGGCTATTGGTCACTGCATGCTCGCCGGGGTTATGGCCCTTCCTTTGCTATTCGTGGCAAACGATATTTATACGAGAGTGACTCAGGATCGTCCCGCAAGCCATATTGAATCCAATATTCAAACTTTGCCTGTGAAACCTTCTCTGTTGCCCCAAACACTATCAGTAGGAGTCGTTCCTAATCCTTAGGGCTGTGCGAACAGGTTGTGTCCTGATCGCCAAAGAAGCGCATAGAGGCCACAGCAGGAGCAAGCTGGTAGAACTCCTGATCAGAAATGCTTCAAACTCGCGCGCCAGTAATCCCAGGCGGTGATGACCGTGATGGCACCCGCGACCCAGATGCCGAAATCGCCGATTGTGGTCGAGGGGATGGAATCCGGCGCATAGCGGCCCACGATCAGGAAGCCCAGAGCGAACATCTGAAGCGCCGTTTTCCATTTGGCGAGGCGGCTGACGGGAACGCTGACTCGCAACCCGGCCAGATATTCGCGCAAACCCGAAACCGCGACTTCGCGCAGCAAAATAATGACGGCGGGCAGAACGCTAAGGCCGCTGATCTGCTGATTGTAAACCAGCATCAAAAGAACGGAGGCCACCAGCAATTTATCGGCGATAGGGTCGAGGAATTGTCCGATCGCCGTGATTTCATTATCGCGCCGCGCGACATAGCCGTCGAGATAATCCGTAAGCCCCGCTATCGCGAACAAAATCAATGCCAGCCACGCAGCCCACCCGTGCGGGATCGCCAGCAACAGCAAAATAACCGGAATAATCGCAATCCGCGATACGGTCAGTTTGTTGGCGAGCGAATGAAACATCGGTTCACTTGGCATTGGGATGATTCCCCTTATTTCGCCACAGCCTAACGTCCTTCGCGGAAATAATCATGGATTTTTTGAGCGGTGCTGCGGCTGATGCCGGGGGCGCGCATAAGCTCTTCCAAATCGGCCATTTCCACCGCTTTGGCCGAGCCGAAATGGTGTAAAAGCGCCTTTTTACGGACCCCACCGATACCCGGAACGTCGTCCAGCCCCGATTGGCCGATAGCTTTGGCGCGGCGGGCGCGGTGGGTGCCGATGGCGAAACGGTGAGCCTCGTCGCGCAGCCGTTGCAGGTAATATAAAGCGGGGTCGTCGTGAGGCAGGCCGAAAGGCTCTCGCCCTTGCATGAAAAATCGCTCGCGTCCGGCATTGCGGTCGGGGCCTTTGGCGATGCCGACAATGGGAATATCGCCGATGCCTAATTCGTTCATCGCGGCGGTGACTTTGCTTAACTGTCCCGCGCCACCGTCGATCAACAGCAAATCAGGCCACATGTCCGATGTGCGCGACGGGTCTTCTTCAAGCAACCGTTGGAAGCGGCGGGTCAGGACTTCGCGCATCATCGCGAAATCGTCGTCGGTGCGTGCCTCGCGGATATTGAATTTGCGATAAGTCTTTTTCAAAAATCCTTCCGCTCCTGCCGCGATCATTCCGCCCACGGCATAGGAACCGGAAGTGTGGGAGTTATCGTAAACCTCTACCCGTTTTGGTGCTGAGGCAAGACCGAAAATTTCCGCGACGCGGTTCAGCAGGCGCGTTTGTTCGTTGCGTTCGGATAGCGTGCGGGCCAGCGACTCTTGCGCATTATGCCGCGCCATATCGACCAAACGTTTTTTGTCGCCCGTTTGCGGCACAAGAATTCGTACCTTATGATCGGCTTGTTCCGACAGGGCTTTGGTCAAGAGCTCATGTTCTTCCGGTTCGGTATCCACAATCAACAAGGGCGGGGCGGGTTTGTCGGCATAAAACTGCGCAATAAAGGCGGCGATAATTTCGGCGGGTTTCTGTTCCTTGTCGTGGCTGGGATAAAAAATCCGCGCGCCGTAATTCTGGTCCTGACGGAAGAAGAAAACCTGCACGGCGGTCTTGCCGCCGTCCTGATGCATCGCGATAACGTCGGCGTCGCCCACGCCCGCGACATGAATGCTTTGGCGCGATTGCATATTGGTCAGAACTTTGATGCGGTCGCGCAGTTTCGCGGCATTTTCAAACTCCATAGCGTCGCTCGCCGCTTGCATCTGTTCGGCGAGTTTTTTCTGAATATCCTGATTTCTGCCTTTCAGGAAATCGACCGCATCTGCCGTTTGCTCGGCATAGGCTTCTTTCGTGACCAGCCCTACACACGGGGCTGTGCAGCGTTTGATGTGATATTGCAAACAAGGCCGCGTGCGCGCGGCGAAAAAACTGTCGCTGCAATTACGCAGCATAAAGCCGCGC
>JBAVWC010000178.1:0-2005 GCA_049697595.1 Alphaproteobacteria bacterium | reverse complement strand
CGCGGATCACGACATCGCCATCGCCGGGATCAACGACCATTGCCAGGCCGAGATCGCGGTCGCTCATCAGAAAGATATAATTGTCCGCAAAAGCGGGCAGAGTTTCGATGACAAAGGACATTAACGAAAATCTCGCTGATTTGTGCTAAGAAGGGGTTAAGAAGGGGTAGAGGGGAGAAGAAGGGAAAAGCAAGGTGTGCTTGCCCCTTCTCTTCCCCTCTACCCCTAAACTCCCTCCTACCCTCAACTCCCATGTTCGCCGATATCATCGAACTTCGTGATTTTTACCAAAGCCCGCTCGGCCTTATGGCGCGGCGGGTTTTGCGTGCGCATATCGGCGAGATGTGGCCGAATATGCGCGGCGAACGGGTTCTGGTGCTGGGTTATGGCGTGCCGTTGCTGCGTCCATTGTCGCAACAAGTGGCTGCTTTGTATGCCTTTATGCCTGCCGCGCAAGGGGTTTCCTATTGGCCGCGCGACGGGGCGAATGTTTCCAGCCTCGTCGAAATCGATAATCTGCCGCTGCCCGACGGCAGCATCGACCGCGTTATCCTTTTGCATGCGCTGGAGGGCGTTTCAGAGCCCGAACTGCTGTTGCGCGAAATATGGCGGGTGATGAAAGGAAGCGGAAGAATTCTGACAATCGTTCCCAATCGCCGAGGTCTGTGGGCGCATAGCGATCTGACGCCTTTCGGAACCGGTCAGCCTTATTCCCCCTCTCAAATTAAAAGAGCCCTGCATAATCAAGGGTTTCTCGTCGAACGAAGCCGCTATGCGCTTTATGCGCTGCCGACGGCGTCGCGACTGGCTCTGTCTTTGGCCGATAAAATCGAAAAATACGGGGCTTTGCTGTTTCCGGGTTTTGGTGGCGTCTTGCTGTTGGAAGCGAGCAAACAACTTTACGTACCCCTTGTTACTAAAGCCCAATTGCAGCGCAGGCTAGTTCTGCCGCTTTCGATGCCAGTGCCTCTACCTAGTTAATCCCCCTCAAAAACCCGATAAATTTGGACTTTTACGGGTTTTTGGCCTATTGTGGGCGGCTAATAATATTTCAAAGGCTTTGCATGTCGATTAAGACCCCTGCCGTGAACCCTGATAAACAGGCTTTGGCCGATATTCGCGCCCAGATTGATCGTATCGATGTGGTGCTGCACGACCTGTTGCGCGAACGCGCCGAACTTATTGACGGTGTGCGCAAGCTCAAGGGCAAACAGCACATCTATATTCGCCCGGGCCGCGAAGCGCAGATGATCCGTGTTTTGATGGGCCGTCCGCAGGGCAAATTGCCCGAAGGTTTGGTCGTGCGCCTATGGCGCGAAATGATCGGCGCTTTCACATTGATGGAAGGTGCTTGCAAAGTCGCGGTGACGGTTCCGGCCAAGGGGCCCGATCTGTGGGATCTCGCGCGCGATTTTTACGGCTCGTTTACGCCCCTGATGGAAGTTCCGTCGGCGGCGGCGGCGATCAAAGCGGTGCAGGCGGAAAAAGCGCAAATCGCGGTGGTGCCCTTTCCACAGGCGGGCGACAAAGACGCCTGGTGGCCGCTCTTGGCCAGCGACAAAAAAAACCTGCTGACCGTTTTTGCAACCCTGCCATTCGAAGCGCCCAAAGCCGGACGCACCAATGCGCGCAATTCGATGCCCAGCGCGCTGGTTATCGGCAGACTCTATCCGGAATTGACGGGCGACGATCACAGCTTCCTCGCGATGCAATGCGTGCATGCGCCCGAAGGCGAAATGAAACGCCTGATCGGCAAGGCCGGATATAAAGTGCGGCAGCTTCTGTCGCAAACATCGGGCCGCAGCGGTTCCGCGCCGACTTTGTATCTCGTCGAAACCGAAGGCTATGTCGGGCGCAACGATACGCGCCTGTCGCGCTTGCGCGCGATGCTGGGCAGCCGGTTGCAATATCTCGCCCCCCTCGGCGGTTATGCGACGCCTTTGAAACCAGGCCGCCGCTAAATCTCCTATGACAAAAGAATCTTTCGGCTTGATCGGTGTCGGCG
>JBAVWC010000177.1:0-5659 GCA_049697595.1 Alphaproteobacteria bacterium | reverse complement strand
CATCATGATCGGGCCCTTTGATTCTACTCTCACAACAAGAAGATCGTGATTATATCGCCTCTTTCGCTGTGCCTGAAGAGGCGCGCATCTCTGCGGGCAGCGTCATGCCTACTTCCTGCGCGGCGCGGACGATGCGTTCGCCGATGCTGCCGACACGGGCGGCGGCGGCGGCATAACTGGATGATGCCCGGCGGATTGCCGAGATCGTTTTATCGAGCGCGACCAGATTGGTCTGATTGGTCATCGCGACGAGTCTTTCTAAAGTCTCGTCGGCTGAACCCGGCGCGCTGTTGATTTCATAATTCTGGAACATGACATACATCCTTGTGAGAGTGATTCGTTTTCGTCTTCTTGATGAACCCACTGTATCGGTGAATCTTGAATCCGAAGTTAATGCCGCAAACTATTTTTGAAGAAATATTGCTAAGAAACTTCATGATTCATTGGGTTTTATTGACGAAAGATTAATTGCCATATGCTAGTATGATCACTCAAATTGATGAAAAAGTGAGGAAATCAGCCATGTCCAACGCGCTTTCAATCGCTGTAAACGGCCTTAATTCGGCGGCCTCGCTGGCTGTGAAATCGGCGACAAATATAGTTAACAGTTCGTCAACGGGAAATAATGTCGACGGAGCCCTCGTCACTCTTAGTAGTGCGAGCACGGATTACGCCGCCAATGCCGCCGTTATCAAGACGGTCGATAAAATGAACAAGGCTCTTCTAGATATTACGGTCTAGGATTGTACAAAGCGTCGCCTGATGCTTCGGCATCGGTGATGAAAGTTCTTTCCTCAAAAACATTCACACGATTTTCAGCGATCATGCGCAAAGCGGCGGGATAGGCTTTGTGTTCCGCTTGTAAAACGCGCGCCGCGAGCGTGGCTTCGCTGTCATCAGGCAAAACGGGAACGGCGGCTTGCACGATAATCGGGCCGTGATCCATTTCCGCGCGCACGAAATGAACGGTGCAGCCCGCCAGCTTTGCGCCATAGGCAAGCGCCTGACGGTGAGTATGCAAGCCGGGAAAAGCAGGCAGAAGCGAAGGGTGGATATTCACCAGCCTGTCGCGCCAGCGTTCCGTGAACCACCCCGTTAAAAGACGCATGAAACCCGCAAGGCAAACAAGCTGGACGCCGTACTGTCCCAAAGCAGCATCCAGCGCGGCTTCAAATTTCTGGCGATCGGCATAATCACGGTGGGCGATGACAAGCGTGGGAATTTTTGCCGCACGCGCGTGATCGAGGCCCAGAGCATCAACTGTGTTGGAAATAACGCAGGCGATTTGCGCGGGAAAACCCGGCGAAGCGCAAGCGGCTATCAAAGATTGCAGATTGCTGCCCCGGCCAGAGATAAGGACGGCGGTTTTCAGCATGGCCAGACTTTGCCGGTGTTTTCGAGAATAACCACCTCACCGGATTCGCGTGGTTCGACAATACCGATACGGAAAACTTTTTCGCCAGCTTGGGTAAGAATGGCTGTGGCCTTGTCGGCTTGATCGGCTGCGGTGATGATCGCCATACCGATACCGCAATTAAATGTGCGCGCCATTTCATGCGCATCGATGTTCCCGGCTGTGGCCAGCCAGTTGAACACAGACGGCGCTTGCCAGCTTGCAGCGTCGATCCGCACGCCAATACCTTGCGGCAAAACGCGCGGGATATTTTCCAGCAGGCCGCCGCCTGTTATATGCGCCATTGCTTTCACGCTGTCGGCGCGCAGAGCTTCCAGCATCGCGCGCACATAAATGCGTGTGGGGGTCAGCAATGCGTCGCCCAGTGTTTTGCTTGCGTCGAATGGGGCCGGATTATCATAAGACAGTTTTTCCTGCGCGACGATTTTGCGTACCAAAGAAAACCCGTTGCTATGCACGCCGCTTGAAGCGAGGCCGAGAACGACATCGCCCGCGACAATATCCTGACGCGGCAAAATCCGTTCGCGTTCTGCGGCACCCACGGCGAAACCGGCCAGATCATAATCGCCCGCATTATACATGCCCGGCATTTCGGCGGTTTCGCCGCCGACCAAAGCGCATCCGGCTTGTTTGCATCCTTCGGCGATACCCGCGATCACTTGCGCGGCAGAAGCGACATCCAGCTTGCCGGTGGCGAAATAGTCGAGGAACAGCAAAGGCTCCGCGCCCTGCACGATCAGATCGTTGACGCACATAGCGACCAGATCGATGCCGACCGTGTCATGTTTATGGGCGTCGATCGCGACTTTCAGTTTGGTGCCGACACCGTCGGTTGTGCTGACCAGAATCGGGTCGCGGAAACCTGCGGCTTTCAAATCGAACAAAGCGCCAAACCCGCCCAGACCGGCGTCAGCCCCCTTGCGTGCCGTGGCTTTTGCCAAAGGCTTGATAGCATTGACCAAAGCATTTCCGGCGTCGATATCGACGCCCGCTTGGGCATAGGCGCTGCGCGTGGGTGTGTTTGACATACAAAAGACCGGAGGTTAGAGGTCGGGTTCAGAGGAAACACATACCAAAAGCAAAAGAAATTGTGTAGAAACTAATTGTTCGAACTTTAGTCCTCTAACCCCAGCCTTTATCTACCTATGCGTATCATTGTCTCCCTTTTGGCCCTCATTCTCATGATTTCTGCGGCGGCGGCTCAATCCGTCTCGGATAATGTGCCGCCATTTGCGGCGGATAGCGCGCCGGAAAAGGCTCCCGCTGCCTCCGCGCCGCCCACAGCCACGGCACCCGTCGATCCCTATACCGTTACCGATGTGAATGCCGATGTTACGGCAGATAACGCTTCCCACGCCCGCGATCAGGCCTTGATGCAGGCCGAACGCAGCGCCTATGCCCAGCTATGCACGCGGATGGGGGCGACCGACAACGAGGCCAAACTTGACGATGCGACGATTGAATCTCTGGTGCAGAGTTTCGAGGTGCAGAGCGAACATTTATCATCCGTGCGCTATATCGGCGTTTTCACTATTCAGTTCAAACCGCAGGCTGTGCAAAAAAGAATCGTCAAAGCCGCGACGGCTGCGGCGGATGCTGGCGAAACGCCTCCCGCTCCTGCTGTGGCCCCGGCCAAGCCTATGCCCACGGGCCCCTTGTCGCATATGATGATAGGCGTTCAGGCGGATTCGCTGGCAAGCTGGATGCAGATCAAGCGGCGCATCTCTACGCTGTCGCAAGTCGCCACTATCGAAACACTCGATCTGGGGCGTGGAATCAGCCATATCGATCTGGCCTATGCCGGATCGATCCCGGATTTGCAGAAGGCCTTATCCGACCAAGGGCTCGTGCTGCGGCAGGCGCCGACCGGCGCTTGGGAAATTTATGACGGAAGCATGATCGAACGATGAAATTACGCACGACAACATCGCCGCCCCTTCGCGTGTCCTGGGGCACAGCATCCTCGCCCGCCGGAAAATTGGTCATAGGGCTGACGGAAAAAGGCGAGATTTGCCGGGTCGGTTTTTTGCGCGGGCGCAAAGCGGTCGAAATGATCGCCGAATGGCAAAGCGAATGGAGGCAGACGAGCTTTAAGCGCGGTGCGGTGCCGCAACATTTTTCGCGCACCCCTCTTCTGCTGGTCGGCACAGAATTTCAACAGGATGTGTGGCGGGTTATGGCAAAAATCCCGTCGGGCAGCGTGACGACCTATGGAAATATCGCGCTTTATATTGGCAAACCCAATGCCGCTCGCGCTGTGGGCGCTGCATGCGGGGCTAATCCCGTGCCTTATTTCGTTCCCTGTCACCGCGTAGTCGCGGCAAATGGCGGTTTGGGCGGCTTTTCGGGCGGGGTTGGAATTAAAGAGATGTTGTTAAAGGCCGAGGGCTATTTGTAGAGGCGGCCTAGATGGGCATTATAGTCTAGACGATCCCGCCGAAATACTTCACATTCGTCTCTTGGAAAAATAAGCACTTATTCCTTAATAAATTATCGGGGCGATATTGCGTGAGCATTCCGGAAAATATTAAAACTAAAAAAAGCCAGACGCGCGCGGCCTACAAAAATGCGGCTATTGAGTTGTTCTCGAATATCGTCTGGCGCGTGAAGACACGCACGCCCGCGCTGTGGGAAAAAGGCCGGCGGCTTAATACGACCCTTCGCGCTTCGGATTTGTTTAACAACTCGCTGGGTTTGGTTTCTGCGGCCATTGACGGAAACCCTGTGCGTCTTATCGCTTCGATTGTCGGAGGAACCGTCGGCATTATCCTGCTTTATTCCGATCAGGGCGTCGAGGCTCCCGCCGGGAAAAGTGTTTTCGCCAAATGGCGCAGCGCCGTTACAAGCCCCAACAAAAGCACAATGTATTTCGGTATGGCCGTAAGCGTGCCGATGGCCGCTCTTACCCACGTCTCGCAACTTTATTATGGAATTTTTGCGCACCGACCCGAACAACTCGGGCAATTGGCTATCGGATTGCTGGGCGATACATCGGGGCTGCGCGCTCTTTATAAGCGAGCGGTGGAATCGGATGCAGAAAAGGCAGGAGCGGGCGACAAAATATCGGCAGCCGCCCGCAAGAGTGGCGGAATACGCGCGGCAATGACAAAAGCGGCGCGAGCGATAACCGCCCCGATAGATAAACTGATCCTCAATCGCCACACGGGTTTTTTGATCGGCTTGGGAATAACCAGCCTTCAGTTATATGAAGGATTCCATGTCGCTCATCATCGCCCCGGCGACGGAAGCTGGATGATTATGTATAATGTTGTCGGTATGGCGCTGCTCGGTGGCAATAAGGTCTGGCAGGAGATGCAATGGGACAAATCATATCAGCGGGATTTTTTCTGGACGCGAGGGATCAAGCAGGTGCAGAAATTATCCCGTGTGGGCGCGGAATTGGTCGGAAGAAAACCCGCAGAGCCGCTTAACGCAAGGCCGGACTTGGTCAAAACGAACAAGCAGCCTGAAAAGAACACCCCTGAGTGAGCGCATCTTAGGGCGTTTTTTCCGTGCCCGGAGTCGCCGCTTTCTGCTTCGCCTTTATCTGATCCATAACATCTTGCAATCTGGAATCATCGGGGGCGATGGCAAGCCCGCGTTTGGCGAATGACATCGCTTCATCAAGCCGCCCTAAATGTGTTTCGACCATTGCCGCCGCGTAATAGCTCAAGCTATAAGTCGGCGTCAGCGTGATCGCTTGCTTGAACGAGGCCAGAGCCTCATCCAACTGTCCCTCTGCGGCATGCATGCGACCTATATTGTAAGGAATCACCCCGGTATCGGGATAAAGCTTTTGGGCTTGCGCCAATATTTGCGCCGCCTGATCGGGGTGGCCGAGTTGTTCCTGAGCATAGGCTTCTTTGATCATGCCGTCGGCACCGATTTTTTCAGGCGCAATCGCACGGCCTTTGCCGATCATGCGCAGCGCCTCTGCATAATTTCCCCGGTCGGCTTCGATGCTGCCGGCGACTCCCCAATCATAGGCCGATAAATCAGCAGGCGGGCGGGGCCATAATGTTAGCCCCAGCATCAGAAACGCCCCAATCGATGCCGCAATCAACCGCCTTTGCGCACCTGCGCGGACAAGATCGCGGGCTGCGGGCGCGGCAGCCCCCGCCAAAGGCAGCATAAAAATCAGCATCGGCAAACGATAACGTTCGGTAACATAGAACAAGAGGACCGAGGCCATATAGACCGTCGCTAGAGTCAGAAGAACAACAATCTCTTTGCGCCGCATGGGCC
>JBAVWC010000176.1:0-2058 GCA_049697595.1 Alphaproteobacteria bacterium | reverse complement strand
ATTCTCGGCGTCGTTATTCTGCTTTTGATGATGGCGACCGCGTTTATGGGCTATGTGCTGCCGTGGGGCCAGATGAGCTTCTGGGGCGCCACCGTTATCACCAATCTGTTCTCGGCCATTCCCTTCGTCGGCAAAGCGGTCGTGACTTGGCTGTGGGGCGGTTTCTCGGTCGATAACCCGACGCTCAACCGCTTCTTTGCCTTGCATTACCTCTTGCCGTTCGTGTTGATCGGCGTCGTCTTGCTTCATGTCGCATCGCTGCATATCTCGGGCTCCAACAATCCATTGGGCGTCGAACCGAAAAGCGACAAGGACACGATCCCGTTCCACCCATACTACACGGTCAAGGATCTGTTCGGCCTCAGCCTGTTCCTGATTTTCTACACGGCTATCGTTTTCTACAGCCCGAATTATCTGGGACATCCCGACAATTATATCCCCGCCAACCCTATGGCGACCCCTGCGCATATCGTGCCGGAATGGTACTTCCTGCCTTTCTACGCGATGCTGCGTTCCTTCACGATCGACATTCATATCCCCTTTACGTCGGTGGTATTGATTTCATCCAAACTCGGCGGCGTGATGCTGATGTTCGGATCGATTGCGTTGCTGTTGGTTTTGCCGTGGCTCGACCGTTCGCCTGTGCGCAGCGCTTTGTTCCGCCCGTGGTTCCGCATTTTCTTCTGGGTGTTCGCGTTTGATGCCGTCGTTCTCGGCTTCATCGGCTCCAAGCCCGTGGAAGAACCTTTCGTCACAATCGGGCAGATCGCGACCTTCTATTACTTCCTCCATTTCCTCGTCATCCTGCCCTTGCTGACGCGGTACGAGAAAACATTGCCACTGCCGAGCAGCATTGCGGAATCGGTCTTGTCCAAAAAGGCGCTGCATGTCTTGTTGCCGCTGGTTCTTATGCTTGGCCTGGCGGCGACGCCCGTACTGGCGGCTGAGGCGGATGTCACCGAACCGCATCAACCTGCGGCAGGCTGGCCGCATGAAGGGCCGTTTGGCACCTATGACCGCGCCGCTCTGCAACGCGGATTTCAGGTCTACAAGCAGGTCTGTGCGAACTGCCATAGCCTGAGATTACTGTCTTATCGCAACCTCGCCGATCTGGGTTTCAGCGCGGACGAAGTGAAGGCTATCGCAGCGGGCTATACCGTCACCGACGCGCATCCCGACGATATGGGCAAAATGGTTCAACGCCCCGGCCGTCCTTCGGATTCTTTCGTCAAGCCCTTCCCCAATGACGAAACGGCAAAGCTTTCCAATGGCGGCGCTGTGCCACCCGATTTGTCGCTGATTATCAAGGCGCGTCACGGCCACGAAGACTATGTTTATTCGTTGCTGACCGGCTTTGGCCAAACGCCCCCGGCTGACGAAAAAATCGCCACCGGCCTGAACTACAATCCCTACTTCCCCGGTCATCAGATCGCGATGCCGCCACCCTTGATCGACGGTTCCGTGGCCTATGCCGACGGCACCAAGGCGACTGTTGCGCAAGAAGCCAGCGATGTCGTGCAATTCCTGACCTGGGCCGGAGAGCCCAAGATGGAAGCCCGCAAACAAACCGGGGCACGGGTTATCCTGTTCTTGGTCGTGTTCGCCTGCGTCATGTATGGTCTGAAGCGCAGCATCTGGAAGAAGTTGCACTAAGCCACGCATACTTCCCCTACCCCGAATATTGACACCTCACTTCGGGTATACTACCCTTGTGACGTGCAATAAATTTTGTGATGGAGGCCTTATGACTGAGCAACAATCAGGTGAAACAAAGATTGCACCAATGCAGGCGGCCAATGCTGTTCCTCCAGAAAAAAGAAATTGGCTTGATCGCAATGTTTGGGTGTTGGTAAAACCGGGAAGTTCTACGCTGACTTATGATGAAATGTTCGGACACGCGCCGCTCCCGAAACCCCTGGTATTCAGAATATGGTTGGAAGAAAAGGGTGGGTCCCTCTATCGGAAGGCTGGTTTTGCCCCTCGCAGCAATACTCCATCCGCTCCTCCGATGTTTACCTTAGGCGACGTTTTCAGCCGCCGCCCGACAGTGCTTGGCTT
>JBAVWC010000175.1:0-1611 GCA_049697595.1 Alphaproteobacteria bacterium | reverse complement strand
CTGGGTGCGCTGATCGCTTTGGTCGGCGCGATTCTGCGTGTGTGGGGCACAGCGTATCTGGGCTACGGCACAGTGCACCACGGGGAGATGCAGGCCGGCGGGGTGATGGCGGACGGTCCTTATCGCTACGTGCGCAATCCGCTTTACATTGGGGGATGGTGCATGATGGCTGCCATGGCCTTCGCGATGCCGCCCACGGGGGCACTGTTCTCGATGACGCTGCTGACGGTGTTTTTGCTGCGGCTGATTCTGGGGGAAGAGGCTTTTCTCTCGGTTCAGCTTGGCGAATCTTACCGGGAATACCTGCGGGCGGTTCCACGGCTTTTGCCGGGCCTGCGCGCAGGCTTGCCGGCCGCCGGACACAAACCGAACTGGATCGTCTCGGTGTTCTCTGAGCTGAACCCCATCGGCGTCTTCATCACCCTGGCGTTCCTGTCCTGGAGCTATGACAACGAACTGATGCTCAAGGGGATTCTGGTCAGCTTTGGCGTCTCGCTGGTGGTGCGTGCGCTGATGCCGCAAGTCAAGAAGGAGACAGACCAGCCGGCATAGCCTCCATGCGCCGCTTTCCCTGCCTGCCGAGATGCGTCCACGCAAAGCCGGCCGGATACTTGAGTCCATAGCCGAGCAAGCGGTCGACTCCAATGTGGTTCAGCCAGATGAGTGCAAATGGCAGGGGGCCAGCCGTGTGCAGCAGCAGCGCCGCCAGGGCGAGGGTGATGGGCGTGACCGTAGTGTGGACTGCGTTGTAATAGCGCGCGCCGCGGCACGGACTGGCGAGATAGCCGAGCATGCTGAGATCGGGGACAAGCCAAAGCGCGGCGAAGAGCCACCAGCTGGAGCCAGAGTGCGCGTAGAGCACAGCCGAGATTGCAGCCAGAGCCAATCCCTCAAGGCGCAGCAGGGGAAGAACAGGCGCGCCCACTGCCGGGGCCTTCCCGGAGTTCAGTTCGGGGTCCAAATGGTCTGCTGGGGAAGATGGAGATGCCATAGTACATTCGATGATGCGGCCGGGTCAGGGGATGAAGCAATTCTTTTGCGGGTGCTCTTGCTGCGGGAGTTCTTGCCGGCGGGAACAAAGGGGAGGGACCGATGGCTCCTCCCCCTTTTGTTTGCGAGCAAAACAACACTACTTCTTGGGGGGAGCGATGACGTCCTTGGCGGCCTTGGCCACGCGGAACTTGACGACGGTCTTTGCCTTGATCTTGATGGCGGCGCCGGTTTGCGGGTTGCGTCCGATGCGGGCCTTGCGCTCAGCTTTCACGAGGCGGCCGATGCCGGGGATAACAAAAACGCCGTTCTTCTTGGTCTCCTTGATGGCGGTCTCAGCCAGCAGGTCAAGGAAAGCAGCGGATTGCTTGTTGGTGAGTTCGAGCTTCTCGGCCAGGTGCCGTGTGAGAGCGGTCTTGGTCAGTCCAGTTGCCATTATGTTGTTCTCCTTCTTGGCGAGCCCTTGGGGCTGCCTTTGTTGACGGGCTTCCGCCGCGAGATGCGTACCGCATGGAGAAAGTGCAACCGAGGCTGCGCGTGCCTGAACCCCTGTATTCATGCGGCTTCGAAGAACCCTGCCGATGGTTACAATGCGGCTTTGGGGTGGGTAAAGTCAAGGTC
>JBAVWC010000174.1:0-1953 GCA_049697595.1 Alphaproteobacteria bacterium | reverse complement strand
GGAAAATAGTTGGTATCTGGATAAGTGCGAATGTCGCTAGCGCTCGATAGCCATTGACCCAATGGACAGCTAGCGGCATCAGCGAAGCAACGGAAACGACCAGAGCGTATTGGGAGCCACGCCAGCCGCCCACCAAGCCAGCATCTTCAAAGCGGCCTTGAACATTCATGAGCCACGCAAAGGTCAAGGTTAGGTAGCCTATGCGCGCAGCCCAGGTGCCAATTTCTCCGTTTGACGCACCGTCCATGTAAATCAGGAAGGCACCGAGAAGGGCGATCAAGAATACCCGACCTAAAAATGCAAACGGACCAACCAGTAACGGCTTTATCTCCCTCCCATGCCACGTAGTAATTCTCTTGTTTCCTTCTTTAGAGCGTTCGGAAAAGGTACTATTGGGCTTGCTGGGCAAGAACGCTAACGGAAGCTGAACTAGCAGACACAGGGCGAGCACCTCGTATCCGTTGATGAGCTTCAGCCACGGCAGCGATATAGTCGCGAAAAGCGCGATTACACCAGAGGAAGGCCGACGCGGATACGAACTTCCCGTACCACCCCAAATGGCGCGAAGCGTCCCGATCAGCAAGAGGCCGGCTACAGTAAAAAGTCCGCGCCCCATGCGTGGCGTCCGTCCGGCATCCTCAAGGCGGCCTAAGACTTTGGTCCACCAAACGACGCCCAGGGCCAGATAGGCTAGGCGCGCGGACCACACTCTGATTTCCGAGCCCGATGATTCGAGCCAGATCAACGGAAGCCAAAGGCAGCTGAAGGTCAGCAAGGCGCGCAAGAATCCGATGGGACTGACCCTCGGTTGAAAGAGCCCCCTGTTCGGTCCTGACGCTTTCTTGTTTTCTCCCACAGAACTTTCCGCCGGCACCGCGTGGCGCCGCTTAAAGACTACATCACAGTCGCATTCCGAGTTCGGGGCTGGACGCTAGCCCAACTTGGCGTGGGGGACGACCATTCCCGCACCGCTTATGGTGCAGTTGCCTGATTGGTCGCAACGGTAGTGGAGATTGCGATGGTAATCCTGCATCGATCCCGCGACTCTGGCTGCGGCGGCCGCTCCAATGAGGAAGGTCTTGCCGGCTTCTGTCTGGATCGTTCCGCTGACGGAGTCGAAGTCTGCGACGGTCGCGTCGCCTTCAATAAAGTAGCGGATCTTCATGGGCTCTGCTGGCCTTGACCGCCAGGTTTCGGCGACCGGCACAGAGGGAGCGGAAATGAGCTGGAATTCTCTTGGATGATGCGGAGTCTTCACCACAACGGCGCTGCTATCATCTTGAGAATCAACGGCGGCCGATGTGGGAGCGCTGTAGTTTCCCGCAACGGTTGCAGCTACCACTCCAAAGAGAAGCCCGAGCACGGCGGCCAGAATGGCGGGGCGAAGCAGCGAGCCCTCGTCGGTTTTGACGGGCTCGGCTTCGGGGACGGGCCAGGCTTTGTATACCTCGTTCACTTCGGCGTATTGCAGATGCGAATATGAATTCATTCGGGTCTCACTCCTAGCCCCCAGACGCTTTTCCGGATCGATACTAGGATTTGACCATCGTTTGATTCCGCTCACAATGCACACAATGGGGCAAATTACGGAGGTCGCAAGTACCTCTTTGGGTACCTCTTTTCTGGTTACTTTTAGTGTGAAGCGTTGGTGTGGTGAATGTGGAGTTCATGGGATAAACAAGGGTGGTTGAATCAGGGCAAGATTGAGCGGCGGGAATAGTGGATTGGTCTCATTCTCATCCAGCTGGTTCGGATCGAGGAGGTTTCCTTCTGGGGCCTCACTGGCTGCGGAAAAGGCCGAGGATCAGACGAATTTTGGAAAAACCTTCCCTCCACGCCTAAACAGGCTGCGGAAAAACTCCGAAGAGTATGCGAATCACCGAGAAAGACGTCCCTCAGCGGCTAAAGCCGCGCTGATTCCATGCGACTTACGGCACGGCTGAAGCCGTGCCC
>JBAVWC010000173.1:0-1619 GCA_049697595.1 Alphaproteobacteria bacterium | reverse complement strand
ATGCGGTAGAAAACTTCTTCGCGCTTCTTTTGCGCACTGATGTCACGCACGAGATGAACGAGAAGCGACCTGCCAGTTCGGCGGTTCAAATAAGAAATGGACGAAAGATTGACCCAGATCCGCTCCTCAGAACGGGTAGTCACATTCAGATCGAAATTCAGTATGTGACTCGCGGGTTTGGCGCATCGCAACGCAGCACAGCCTTCATGACAGACATCTGTACCCAAAGCTCCAATTCCGTGCAGGACATTGGAGCAAGTCTTCCCGAGTACCTCATCCGAGGGATGGCCAAAGAGAACTTCTGCGGCATGGTTCCAGAAACAGATTTCACCCGTCTCCCGGACGGCAAAGATCGCATCCGCTGTATTTTCGAGAAAGGCGAACAATTCCGCTTCCAGCATATTCACATACTAGAGCGTCTCACCGGGCTGCACCGGAGCGATAGAAATGGAATCCCGTCCATACCCCGAACCATGTGCGGCCTTTACGACTTTACTCGGGCTCGATCTCGGACTCGTAAGGCAAGGTCAGGTTACGTTCTAGTACTGAGTTCAGATTGGCCGAATATCGGCCGAATGCCTCTGAAGAGAAGAGATCATCCCGATAGGGCTTGATCAGGCCTTCGGCATGGACAGTCTTCCCGGCACTCGCTGTGCGGAGTACATCGTGTGAAAAGGAGACGTGCGGGGCCCGGTAATCCGGAAGCAAATTCTGAATCTCCCTCAGTACAGAATCAGGATCGAAGCAGCTGATGCGCAGGTTAGCTCCATGAGCGCTCATCCACACCGCCTGTCGATCCGCCTCTCCACACTGAGCTCCTCTCGAGTCTCCAAACTCCCCGCGGACTCCAGGGCCATTCCCCCGATACGCTGCGACATCGGCGCCGAGGTGCTCAGCCAATTGCAAGATGATTTCAAGGTTGCTTCTTGGCCCCATACAATCGGCCGCCTTTCGGACGACCTGCAAGTCACCGCAGGTATTTGTAAAGGTCCCCGATTTCTCGTAAGGCGATGAAGTTGGAAGTACAAGATCAGCCACAGCCGCCGTGGGCGTAAGGAAAAGATCCTCAACGATCACATACGTGTTCCGAAACGCGTCAACATTGACTTCATAGTCGTTGACGGGGTCCGAGCCAACGACATAAAGAACAGGTAAGAGTCCAGATTGCGCTGCCTCTACCATTTGCAAGAGGTTCATTCCTGGCTTCTCGGGAATGGCCACACCCCAAGCCTCGCTCCAGCGTTTGCGGTCTGTTTCATAGCCGGGAAGCAGATCGGGGGATAGTCCCATGTCGTCTGCGCCGCGGGAGTTGGCAGCGTCGCTCAGACAGATGAACTTTGCCTGCGGAAGATTAGTGCCGAATTTGACTATGCTTTCGATGTCCTGGTCCTGCAATTCGGAGCCGAAGACAATCACCGTCCTCTCTTCGCCGTGAAGCGCAATCGCCATTCCTTTCAGCTGATCCCAAATCGAGCGGAGAGCGGAATCGACAGGAGGCTCAGAACCGGATGCCAACAAACGGACGGTTTCTCCTTCACATCCATTCGGCACGCTGATGAATTGTTTAGCCTGCCGACAGAGTTTGATCTGACGGGAGTTGATGATGTACAGATGTGCAC
>JBAVWC010000172.1:0-1572 GCA_049697595.1 Alphaproteobacteria bacterium | reverse complement strand
GCATCAGTGGAATGAGATAGTTGCCAAAACCGAAAAGAATCGGCATCCCCACGAAAAAGACCATGGTGGTGCCGTGCATCGTAAACAGTCGATTGAACACCTGCGGCGAGAGAAAGTCATTCTGTGGAACGGCGAGCTGAATGCGAATCAGCACCGCTTCCAGGCCGGCGATGACCAGAAAAATCAGTGCGTACCCGATATACATCAGGCCGATCTTCTTGTGATCGACGGTGGTGGCCCAGGCGTGCAGCGTCTCGAGAAGGAGCGGGCGCGTCTTCGTCGTCGGCTCGATGGTGTTGGGGATCGCGGCAGAATCGGCCATATCAGTGGAGCGTGGTCAGGTAAGCCGTCACGGCATTGAGCTCGTGATCGTTCAAATGCATTGCCGGCATAAAGCACCCAGGCTTCATTTGGGCCGGGTTGTCGATCCACTTCCGAAGATTTTCCGGCGTGTTTGGAATAGCCCCGGAAGCGATCGTATCGCGGCCGGCAATGTGCGTAAGATCGGGGCCGAACCGGCCGTTCGCTACCGTGCCGGTGATGTTGTGACAGTTAATACAAGCATTGTGCAAAAATACCGCGCGCCCTTCGGCGACCGCGGAGTCAGAGTTCGCCGACCGTTGTTGTTGCGCTACCCACGAATCAAAATCGCTCTTAGAGAGAGCATAGACTCGAATTAGCATTTTGGCGTGTTGAGTCCCACAGTATTGGGCGCACTGTCCCAGATAAAGTCCCGGCGCCTCCGCGTCGAGCCACATGACATTCACCCGGTTAGGAATCACATCCGTCTTACCTGCTAATCGAGGAACCCAGAAGCTATGATCCGTATCTGCCGAGGACATTTCCAAATAGGTGGGGGTTGGGTGGTGCGGGTCGCTGACCGGGATATGGAGCTCGTTGGCGGTCACGATTCCGAGCTTCGGATAGCGAAACTCCCACCAGAACTGATGCCCGACGACAATCACATCAAGCGCTCCAGCGGGCTTGTGGGCATACTCGGTGCTAAAGACCACGCGCGCCGTGGTCAGGAATAGAATCACCACGATGAGCACAGGTATTACGGTCCAGGAAAGCTCTATCTGATTGCTTCCATAAACCTGCGCGGGTTCGCGATCCGAATCCGCCGCGCGCTCGCGATAACGGATAAGCACATAGGCCAGCACGCCGCCAGCGGTTACAAAGATGGCCGTCACGATAGCGAGCACAAATAGTGATAGCCCAAAAATCAGGTGTGACGGAGTGCCCTGCGGCCCGAAAATACTGGTGCGTTCTTCTGTCAGCCATGACGGAAGAGTACGCATCCAAGTCATAACACCGCACTCGAGGATCGCATCTGAGTTGTCCGTCCATCTCCACTGCTAGAATGAAGCGTCACCGGCATGTTCAAGAATAGCTCAAACGAGAGCGGGTAGATTTTCGATGCCGAAGATTCTACACGATTTCACGAGGCGATTACGAAGCCTTCCTTTTGCCGATGAAATCACTCCACATCCGCACGGCAGTTCGTATCGTTTATTTCTTCAAACTTCTAAGATAAGCGATGACGTTGTTCAAATCCGCGCCGCTGACAGA
>JBAVWC010000171.1:0-1756 GCA_049697595.1 Alphaproteobacteria bacterium | reverse complement strand
CCATGCTGCAGGAGACCGTCGCGACCCGCACCACGGCAGGCTCATCGTCGAGCTTCGCCGCCGCCAATTTTTTTGACGCCCTCCCGCCCGGCGGCCGCTTCCCTCTGGCCAGCATCGGAATTACTCTGACTTCAACCACCTCCGGCAACTTCACGCAGGCCTTCTTTCCCCAACAGCTCGATGTGCGCCTGAGCGTAATTCCCGTGGACGAAATTCCCGCCCTGGTCGAAGACAGCATGGCGCTACCCCCCATCGACCTCACTTTGCCGGCCAATGCTTATGCGGATCTCACCGTCTTTGCGCTGATTCCCGTACCGCGCACCGGCTTCGCCGCGCTCAAGGCCAGTCTGCCCACACTCGTGCCTAACCCCACCGTGCCGCAGATTCTCAGCTTCCGCACGCCCAGCGATCTGCTCCAGCTCTATCGCGGCGCCATCTCCGTGGTTCAGCCAACGCAAAACCAGAACTCCAACTGGCAGACAGCCATCGGCAATCAGACCTACGGCTTCTACATCCGCGCCCGCAGTTCGCCTGCATACGTCAGCTTTGCCACCGGCATTAATTCCTGATGGGGAGAGACCCTATGCCTGCTACATCCATCACCGATCCGGTTACCGGCGAGTCGCTGGTTGGCATTGAACCGCAATTGCAGCAGCAGGTCGATCCCGGCTGGTGGCGGCAGCGGCTCAATCTCTACACCGGCCGTACGCTTACCGTCGACGCGCTTGACAGCGAGCAGTTCTACCGCGCCGGGCTGCTGGCCACGCTGGGTCAGGCCGTATCCGCGGGCACTGTCTCCGGCCTCGCCCTGACCATGAACGACACCGGCCCCGATCCTTTGTTCACAATCACTCCAGGCTACGGCATTATGGCCAACGGCCAGGACGTGGTTCTCAACACTGCGCTCCACACTCACCTCAGCAGTCTCACGGTCATCGACCCAATTACCGGCACCGATCTCTATACCTTTCGTCAGTCAGTCGGCGACCCCACTAACTCCACTTATGCGGGCATTCTGCTCTTGCAGCCCGTGGTCGCCCAGGTGAGTGGCCAGCAACTCGATACCGGCAGCCTGCCCACGATCGTCAGCGGCAACCTCGGTGCGTCCTGCGCGCAGGATCCCCAGGAGTATGCCTTTGAAGACTGGCAAATCGCCGACGCCGTGCGCCTCGTCTATCTTCCCTGGCCGGCCGGTGTTGTAAACGGCACCAACCTGCAGCTTCCGCCCATGCAGCCGCAAGCCACATGGCGCAACCGCCTCGCCTACGCCATCTTTAACGCTGAGGCTTATCTGGGCCTCGACGACCAGCTCCCCTGGGCCATGCTCGGCCTTCCCCTTGCGCTCATTGGATTCGATCCCGGCATTGCATGGGCGGCAGATACGGCATACACGGCGAACCAGTACATCACCGATTCCAACTACAACATCCAGACCGTCCAGACTGCGGGAACGTCCGGGGCCACAGAGCCCACTACAGCCGGCTGGAGCACCGCATGGGGTGGAAAGACCACGGACGGCTCCGTCACCTGGGTCAACAGCGGCCTTGCCTGGAAGCCACTCTTTGTCGACTGCAACGCCGTCGTCCGCGCAGGCGGGCTTCCGCGCAATCGCTATATGCTTCCCGCGCAGCCAGCGCCCGTTCAGCAGTGGCAGCCGGCGATGACCTTCGAGCAGAACGCATTCATCATCGATTCCAACGGCAACGTGCAGATCGCCTCCGCCACGGCGCAGACCGGCTCTGTGCCGCCGAAGTGG
>JBAVWC010000170.1:0-1549 GCA_049697595.1 Alphaproteobacteria bacterium | reverse complement strand
CGCCAGTAGATCACCCCAGCCGCAGCCACGCAACAAAGAAGAACCGACGCGAATACCGCCAATCGCCAGTTCGTTGAGGTGCCCTGCTGAGGCGGAACTCCAACGTTTGCATACTCGGATTGCGCATTCCGAAGTTTACGAAGTTCGATCAACTCACGCGTACACTCGGCGCATTTCAGGACATGCAGATATTTTGGAACGGTACCGCTTGATTCCTTCCTAGTTCAGAGACCTAGCTGGTTCATCTGGCCTAATCGGCAAAACGGATGAGTCTCTGAAACTCTCGGTGCGATCATTCCACGTAAACGGCCGGGCCGGAAAGTGGATTCTGTGGACCATCGTTCTTCTGACCCTTCCGCAACTGTTGTCGTGGGTTGCCGCGCAGGGCATTCGTATGGCTCAGGATTTACGGAACCGCAGCTGATGACCATCTAGTGGTCAGGATCGAATCGGCAAGCACGGATAGATGGTCGAACGAAGGAAGACTGGGTGTCGGCGGTGAGAAACGGCAGATTCGTCGCTGCGACGAGTGCTGTCAAGATTATGGTGTCTTATTCAATTGAATGACGCCTTCGCCGACTACGGACGTCTCGCTGAAAAGCGAAATCGCCCGGCACCCAATTCAATCCGAATCGACCTAAATCCGGCAGTTTTAAGCCGGCCATCCAGAGTGGCCGGATCGACGAGGATCATCGTATCGCCCAAGTGGATGATGCGCATGAGTGTCGACGGAAGGCTGTCCACACCCGCAAAAATCCCTCCGCGTCTGAGGACTCTATGAGCTTCGGCGAATACCTGATTCTGCAGTATGAATGTAGGTACGTGGTGAAGCATGGTGAAGGAGACAACTGCGGAAAACGAACCATCACTGTACGGCATTGCGGCGGCGTCTCCATGTTGCACATGGACATTCGTATTGAGCAAGCGATGCCCAAGAGAACCTGCAAGCGCGGGATCGAACTCAAGGCACTCCATATTCTTTACTCGATTTCGCAGCCAGTCAGTGGTCAGGCCTGGTCCTGGGCCAATCTCCAACACTGAATCGCGGAGTTCCAAATCCCGCAGCGTCCATGGAAGAATCTCATCCTGTATCTTCCGCTTCCAATGGCCCGATCGGCAGTACCATCTGTGGAATCGATTCATATCATTGCATTGCCCTCTCACGGTGTGACACCGAAGAACCTTGGGATCACCCTTCTGCCAACTTCTGTTGGGCGGTCTTGTGGTTTTTCCAAATGGGATAAGGCAGGCCGGCCAGCCGATTAATCACGAAGGCTTGTGCAACGAGAATGACGACCGCCGCTTCGATAATGACAAGTTCTTTGGGTTTTGAAATGATGCCTAGCGATACTATCAGCGTGGTGGCGCCAGCGGGAGGATGGCCGGCACGAAAAAGGATCATTAGCGCACCCGTGGTCGAAAGTGAAAGGGCCGCCGCTATGATTCTTGGCCAATAGACGCCGGGATGTGTGCCGAAAGGCAATGTCGCGGCCCCGGTTAACTCGAATGCAGCATAGCCGCAGATGAGACCGATAGCATGGCCCAAAAT
>JBAVWC010000169.1:0-6113 GCA_049697595.1 Alphaproteobacteria bacterium | reverse complement strand
GTCTCGCGCAAAGGGCGCGAGCCACCCTCTCCCTAGGGGAGAGGGAATCTTACGCGGCGGCTTGGAGTTTGGCGGCGAGGATTTCTTGCTGCGCTTGCAGCGTGGCGCGGTCGGAGTCTGTCGCGGCGGATAATTTGCCGGATAGTTCTTTGGCTTGTTCTTCCAACTGCGCGCGGTTCAGATCGGCGACGGAAATGGCTTCGTCGGCGAGGACAGTGCAGCGGGTTTGCGTCGTTTCGGCAAAACCGCCGGCAACGAAAATGCGATCCGAAGCAGCCGCGTTGTTATCAGTGAATATCTCGATGACGCCCGCTTTCACGGTCGTGATCATCGGCGCGTGGCCGGGCAGAACGCCATATTCGCCCTCGCCGCCCGGCACGGTAACCATAGTGACCGGCTTGCTGAATTGCAGCTTTTCCGGCGAGACGAGTTCGAAAGTGAATGTGTCAGCCATTGGTTGTTTTCCCTAATACTGCAAAAATTTTTCTCAGCACATGCGTCACGGGCTTGGGGCCCAGACCTTTGACAAGATCCCCAGCCATCTGAGATTCACGGGCGCAAACTGCGTCGGCACAGGAAGTAAACACCACCAAACTTTCGGGGCCCGGAACGGTTGTCCTGTCAGCGACGGTAATCTCGGCCATTTCAACGCGCTTGCCGTCAACACGCCGATCATAACCATATAAAACAGGCCAGAAAACGCCATTGGGTTTGAATCCCATATCCCGCAGACGAGCATCGGCCTTCTTCATGAAGTCGTATCGGTCATCCGTTTTTTGAGCGTTCATTGACGTTACGCCGCTTCCTTCAGCAGTTTCTGGCCCTTGGCGACTGCTTCTTCGATTGTGCCGACCATGTAGAAGGCCGCTTCGGGAAGGTGGTCGTATTCGCCGCTGATGATGCCTTTGAATCCGCGGATCGTGTCTTCGATTTTCACGAAAACGCCGGGGCTGCCGGTGAAGACTTCGGCGACGTGGAACGGTTGCGACAGGAAGCGTTGAATCTTGCGCGCGCGATAGACGGTAAGTTTGTCTTCTTCCGACAATTCATCCATACCCAGAATGGCGATGATGTCTTGCAGCGCTTTGTAGGATTGCAGAACTTTTTGAACCGCGCGGGCGGTTTCGTAATGTTCTTGTCCTACTATGCGTGGGTCGAGAATGCGGCTGGTTGAATCCAAAGGATCGACGGCGGGATAGATGCCGAGTTCGGCGATCTGGCGCGACAGGACCGTGGTTGCATCCAAATGCGCGAACGAAGCCGCAGGCGCGGGATCGGTCAAATCGTCGGCCGGAACGTAAATGGCTTGCACGGAAGTGATCGAGCCTTTGTTCGTCGTCGTGATGCGTTCTTGCAACGCGCCCATGTCGGTGGCGAGGGTCGGTTGATAGCCGACTGCCGACGGAATGCGGCCCAGCAATGCCGAAACTTCGGAACCGGCTTGCGTGAAGCGGAAAATGTTATCGACGAAGAACAAAACATCTTGCCCTTCTTCGTCGCGGAAATATTCGGCGAGCGTCAGGCCCGTCAACGCAACGCGCGAGCGTGCGCCGGGGGGTTCGTTCATCTGGCCGTACACAAGCGCGGCTTTGGAGCCGGGGCCGTCGGTCTTGATAACGCCGGATTCGATCATTTCGTGATACAAATCGTTGCCTTCACGGGTACGTTCGCCGACGCCCGCGAAAACCGAGAAACCGCCGTGGCCTTTGGCGATATTGTTGATGAGTTCCATGATGAGAACCGTCTTGCCAACGCCAGCACCACCGAACAAACCGATTTTGCCGCCGCGCGAGTAAGGCGCCAGCAGATCGACGACCTTGATGCCGGTGACGAGGACTTGTTGTTCGGTCGATTGCTCGGTGAACACAGGCGCGTCGCGGTGAATGGGGAGCTTCATTTTGGTTGTGATAGGACCGCGTTCATCGACGGGTTCGCCGATGACGTTCAAAATACGGCCCAGCGTTTCGGGGCCAACGGGAACCATAATCGGCGCGCCGGTATCGGTGACCGGAATGCCGCGAACGAGGCCGTCGGTCGAGTCCATAGCGATCGTGCGCACGGTGCTTTCGCCCAGATGCTGCGCGACTTCGAGGACGAGGAGCTTGCCTTCGTTTTCGGCATGCAGCGCGTTCAGGATCGAGGGCATTTGCCCGTCGAACTGGACGTCAACGACAGCGCCGGTGACTTGGGTGATGCGGCCTTTGGATGTGGATTGCATAGACATATATCCTTGTTGTTTTGTTTTAGGTTGTTGGCTTGAATAAGCTGGGCAATGTTTCGCGAATTCGGGACGGAGCCTGTGCCCGATATTCGTCCCATAATTGAGGATACTGTTGAGCAAGCGGCTTAAGTTGGTTGCGGATTGGGTCAACGGCAGCTTTTAGAGCTACAAGTGCATCAGCTATTTCTCTGCAAGAATTTGGCTTTTCCATCAGCACACGCTTGCGATCGAAGTAAGCTTTGGCCGCAACGAACATTTGCTCAACCAAAGTTTCCATCTGCTTTTGGATGTTCGGTTCAGTGCCGGGATCATTGGATGACATAGACATATTTCCTTGTTCTATTCTAGAGCGTTATGTGGAGAATAAACCGGGGAGCATTTCGCGAATTTGAGGCGAGGCTCTCCTTTGGCAATCGGCCCATGATTCAGGGTGTTGTTTGATCAGCGGCATAAGCTCGTCGCGAATTTCTTTCTCAACGGAAGCCCCCCTGATGTATTCTTCGCGAAGCTTGTTTTTGCCATCCGGCTGCGTCCTGAGTTCATTGGCGCGCGTGACGGTATCCTTAACCAGAACAAATATTTTCTGGACCAATGCTTCCATTGTTTCGTCGATGTTCGGTTGTGTCATTTTATTTCCTCGAATTCAAAGATGTATAGAAGTTGGAGCAGGTAATTTCGCGCGCATGCCGGGGCGTAGAGGTTCGGCGTAATCGAACTTCCTGACGTCGGAAAGATCGCCGATCAATGTGATCGTAGTCAGCGGCGACAGGCGCGTGAACGCAAGGCTGGTAAAGGCATCGGTGGCTTTGACCCCTTCATAATAATTATTCATGTCGGCGGCGAGGCCGCTATGAATCGCGCGCAGCGCTTTCTTGTCCGCCACGAGGTCCTGCCCGCGAACGTCGGCGAGCGTGAACTTGTTAAGTGGTTTATGGAAAACGTCCGTGGCTTGCGCAAGAATGCTATTCCGCAACACATGAAAAGACAGGACAATGCCGTTTTTGTCTAAATCAACGAATGTCTGTTCGGGAACGAAAACGACCAGATCGCCCTTCTTGATATCCATCTTGCCCATGCGAATAGTCACAACTTCGCGGTCGTCGGACATCATCTTCATCGTGAATTCGGCGGCATCGACCAGGCGAACGGAATTGCCGTTAACGAGGAACGGGAAGATCCACTCTGTGCGTGCAATTCCAACCATTTTTTATTCCTTATCGTTCCACATCGGCTGGCCTATACGGCTTCTGCGCCGGAAATAATTTCGATGAGTTCTTTGGTGATGTAGGCTTGACGGCTGCGGTTATAGTTCAGGGTCAGTTTGTTTATCATGTCGCCAGCGTTGCGGGTGGCGTTGTCCATTGCGGTCATTTGCGAGGCGAAGAATCCGGCGCTGTTTTCCAGCAGCGCGCCATACATGGCGACGGCGAGCGCGCGGGGCAACAGGGCCTCGAGGATCGTTTCTTCGTCAGGTTCGAAATCATAGACGGCCTGAACTTCGGCATCGGCGGTCACGACGGCTTTTTCGACGGCGAAGGGGATGAGCTGCTTGACCGTCACGACTTGCGAGATAACCGATTTGAAGCGGTTGGAAATCAGGTGACAAACATCGAACTGACCACCCTCGAACATTTCGACGAGTTTGGCGGTGAGTTTATCGGCTTCGCCGAAAGCGACGCGCTTGCGGCCAATATCTTCGACCGAATAGGCGATTTTGGCGGCGTGGTCGCGGCGCAGCAGATCGCGCCCCTTGCGTCCGATGCAGAACAGCTTGACGGTTTTGCCTTGGGATTCGAATTGGCGGATCAACTGGCGCGTTTCGCGCACCACGGTGCCGTTGAACCCGCCGCACAGGCCGCGGTCTGACGTCATAACCAGCAGAAGGATTGTTTTATCGGCACCCGTTCCGGCCAGCAGGCGCGGCGTCGCTTCTGTGATGACCAGATTTCCGGCCAAAGAGGCGAGCATGCGCGCCATACGATCGGCGTAAGGGCGGGCGGATTCGGCGTTTTCCTGCGCACGGCGAAGCTTGCTCCCCGCGACCATTTTCATAGCCGAGGTAATCTTGCGCGTGGACTTGACGCTGACGATACGATTTTTAAGATCTTTAAGACTTGGCATGCCCGCTTTTTGGATGATTATGCGGGTGGGGTCAAGGGAAAAGAGAGGAAGAAGGTGGGGGGCTTGCTAAGGCGAGAAACGTGAGCCATTCTGGGAAATCAACTGGATCGGTGGGGATACATGACTACAACTTTGCCATACAGGCCTACCTTTGAAATTATTGGGTCATTTCTTGACCGCGCGCCGGTTAACCTTTTTGCTATGGCGCAGGGTTTGGGCATTTCCGTTGCTGAAAAGACCGACTGGCCCCAAAGCATTGCGGGGAGTCTTGAATGCCGCAAGGGGGGCTATTCCATAAAAATTAACGGCAACCATTCAGAGAGCAAGAAACGCTTCACGCTGGCGCACCAAATTGCGCATTACGCCTTGCACCGCGACCTGATCGGTAGGGGCATTGTGGATGACGCCAATTATAAAAGCTCCCTGTCCGACAGGATGGAATCTCAGGCTAATCAGATAGCCACTACTCTCTTGATGCCCGGGCCTCTTATATGCAGGGAGTGGGCGGCTGGCGCCCGTTCGATTACGGCCATTGCTGCCAAATTCGATGTGCGGCCTGCGGCGGCTGAAATTCGCTTGAAAGGAATGGGGCTTATTTCTAATTCCAGCGCCCCTGCCCCTTAATGCCTGCCCTGCCCCCCTTTTCCACCGCTATGCGCCGCGCCTGTGACGAGGCTCGGCTTTGGCTGGGCTCGACTTCGCCTAATCCTCCGGTGGGGGCGGTGGCGCTGGATATCGATGGGAAAATTCTTGCGGTTGCGGCACATAAAAAGGCCGGAACCGATCATGCCGAGGCGGCTTTGCTGAAGCTGTGCAAGGCGAAAAATCTGATGTCCCAAGTGCATACGATGTGCGTGACTTTGGAGCCTTGCAATCATTTTGGCCGGACTCCGCCTTGCGCTGGGGCGATTATTGCTGCCGGAGTAAAGCGGGTGGTCGTGGGGATGCGCGATCCGAATGTGCGCGTCAAAGGCGGCGGGTGTGAGAGGCTGCGGGAGTCGGGGGTTGAGGTTGTTCTGGGGGTTGAGAGCGAGATGTGCCGCCGCCTGATCCACGCCTTTGCGTTTCATGCGCGGACGGGGAAGCCGTTTATTACCGTGAAACGGGCGTTCGATACGGCGGGGTCGATGATACCGCCGCCGGGGGAGAAGGTTTTTACTTCAAAAGAATCCCTTATCCTCGCGCACCGCCTAAGAAAAAAGGCGGATGCGATCATTACGGGGAGCGGGACAGTGCTGGCTGACAATCCCTTGTTCACGGTGCGGCATGTTGCGGATTATGCCGATAAAAGGCGGGTTTTAGCGATTCTCGACCGTCGCGGGCGGGTTTCGCAGGAATATATCGACCAAGCCGCCCAGCGGGGATTGGATGTTACGGTCTATAAAGACATCGATTCGTGCCTTTTAGACCTCGAAAGCCGAGGGATTCGGGATATTTTGGTCGAGTCGGGGCCGATTCTGAGCCAATTCATGCTCGATTCGGGCCATTGGGCTATGCGAGTCGATATTTTTAAGGGTGTCGCGGGGGAAAACGAGGGGGACAGAGTTGATGTCCAATTCAACCCAAAAGAGGCGATTCCATTTGATACCAATGGATTGCGAATCGATTCTCTACTGCCACTTTAACTCGCCGTCAGGCTACTTTGCCGTCAATTGGGTGGGCGATAGTAAGTATTTTCGGGTTTGGGCGGCGCAAATTTAACGCCGGTAACCAAGTCTCTTTTAGTTATGGTGCGGCCCAAATTTTTATAAAGCTGCAGAATGCCTTAAAC
>JBAVWC010000168.1:0-4096 GCA_049697595.1 Alphaproteobacteria bacterium | reverse complement strand
GGCCAATGAACGTAAATGGCAAGTCCGCGATCGTTTTGAAGAATGGAAGCACCTTCGCTTCCATTCTTCAAAACGTGAATCGCTGGACTAATGTGAGGAGTCATCGGTGCCGCAACAGGCGTTCGGTATAACGCGCAATCAAATCCACTTCGAAATTGACTTTATCGCCGACATTCAACGCACCCAGCGTCGTCGCGGTTTGCGTATGCGGGATGATATTAACGTCGAACAACATGCCTTCGCATTCGTTGACCGTCAAAGACACGCCGTCGATCACCGCCGAACCTTTGGATGCCAGAAAGCGCGACAATTCATGCGACACTTCGAATTGCAGGCGCACGCTGTCGCCCTCCTGCCACCGCGCCGTGACTGCGGCGACACCGTCCACATGCCCGGAAACCAGATGCCCGCCCAATTCATCGCCCATACGCAAAGCCGGTTCCAGATTGATGCGCGTGCCGGATTTCCAATCACGCATCGTCGTTTTATCGAGCGTTTCAGCCGAAGCCTGAACCTGAAATGTGTTGTCGCTTTTAGCAATCACCGTCAAACACGCCCCGGAACAAGCAATCGACGCGCCGATTGCCGTGGATGCCAGCGAAAGTTTTTCGGTTTTAATCGTCAACAGCCAATCGCCGCTTTTGACGATGCCGGTGATGATCCCTATGTCTTGAATAATACCAGTGAACATTATGAGCCGTCCTCGCCAACAGACTCCCCCGCCCCTCGCGGGCGGGGGCAGGGGGTGGGGGCCTCCGCTATCAATTTTTGTGTCTCCATCAAAATCGCAGCAACAACCCCCTCAATATTTTCATCCACATCTTCATTGTTAAACCGTAAAACCTTATACCCCATTTGTTTTATTTCTTCTTCGCGTTTGCAGTCATTATTTTGAGGCAAATCGTGTGAATACCCGTCTATCTCCACAACCAGCCGCGCCTTGGGGCAAGCCAGATCGACGATATAAGGGTGCAAAACATGCTGGCGGCGAAATTTGATATCTGATTTTTTCGCCTCGCCGCGCAGGGCGAGCCACAGTTTTTGTTCTTGCTCCGTCGGATTGCGACGCAAGATGCGGGCGCGATCATAGTCGGCGGCATCGTTGGCGTGTTCTTTTAGTCGCATAAACAAGGCCCCCACCCCCTATCCCCGCCCGCGAGGGGCGGGGGAGTCACCCGCTGATAGATCATTCTAACTTTCGTTAAGCCGTTTCTTTTTTCAGCGTATCCACAAAATCTTCGAAATCGCCGGGCGAACGAAAATCTTTATAGACCGAGGCGTAGCGCACATAAGCGACGTGATCAAGCGTGCGCAGGGTTTCCATTACATGCTCCCCTATCTTGGTCGTAGTGATTTCGCTTTCGCCAAGCGTTTCCAATTGCCGCACGACGCTGTTCGTGACTTGTTCGATGCGCTCGTCCTCGACGGGGCGTTTGCGTAGGGAGATTTTCATCGAGCGCATTAATTTATCGCGGTCGAAAATTTCCTTGTCGCCGTTGCTTTTCAGCACAACCATATCGCGCAATTGCACGCGCTCGAACGTCGTGAAACGCGCGCCGCAATTGACGCAGAACCGCCGACGCCGGATCGCGGCATCGTCTTCGGTCGGACGGCTATCTTTGACTTGCGTATCTTCGGTTCCGCAAAAGGGGCAACGCATGTTTTCTTCCTATCGGTAATTCCGGGGCACTATACCCCCACCGGCTGCAACGAATCAATGACTTGGCAAAAATCCTTGACTTTTCCCTGTTGTTCAAGGCATTTAGAGCCCTTCCCGCCCTCGCACAACAAGCGTTTATTATGACCAATTTCACCTATTCCGCCGCCGCGCTCGACCGTTTGCAGAAATCGGACAGCGAAATCTTCGATGCCTTGATGCATGAAGAAACGCGCCAAAGCGAAGGCATCGAACTGATCCCTTCGGAAAATTACTGCTTCCCCGAAGTCTACGCCCTCCTCGGCTCGGTCTTTAACAACAAATATTCCGAAGGTTATCCTGGGCGTCGCTATTATGGCGGGCAGGAAAACACCGACATTATCGAAAATCTTGCCCGCGACCGGGCCAAACTGGTGTTCCGCGCCGAACACGCCAATGTGCAACCCTTGTCCGGTTGTGCGATGAACGAGGCCGTTTATTTCGGCTTGCTGACCCCCGGCGACGTCATTCTAGGTATGGATCTGTCGCACGGCGGCCATTTGTCGCACGGGCATCCGGTGACCAATATGGCGAAAATTTTCAAATATAGCCGCTATAAAACCGAAATCCCCAGCGGCGTTATCGATCTGGAAAAAGTGCGCGCGGTCGCGCTTGAGACAAAGCCCAAGCTGATTATCTGCGGCCATTCTTCCTATCCGCGCGAATATGACTACGCCGGTTTCAAGAAAATCGCCGACGAAGTAGGCGCTTTGATTATGGCCGATGTCAGCCATTTGGGCGGCATGATCGCGGGCGGTGCTTTAAAAAATCCGCTGGATTTCGGCTTCGACGTCATGACCACGACCACGCATAAATCGCTGCGCGGCCCGCGCGGCGGCATGATTTTGTGCAAAAAGGAACACGCCGCGAAGATCGACAAATCGGTTTTCCCCGGCATGCAAGGCGGCCCGCACATGCATCAGATCGCGGCGATCGCGACGACGATGAAGCTGGTGCAAAGCGAATCCTATAAGGCCTATGCCAAGCAGGTTCTGGTCAATGCGCAAGCTTTGGCGCAAGCGTTATTGGCGGGCGGCGCGCATCTGATTACCGGCGGCACGGAAAACCACCTGATCGTCATCAACACCGCGACGGGTTTCGGCATCACCGGCAATATCGCCGAAAGCGCACTCGACAAAGCGGGGATCACGCTCAACAAAAATGTTATTCCCGACGATCCCAATCCGCCGATGAAACCCAGCGGCATTCGTTTCGGCACGCCAGCCGCCACAGCGCGCGGCATGGGCGAAGCGGAAATGAAGCAATTGGCCAACATCATGCTGCAAGTTCTGCGCGCGCCGACCGACGAAGCCCTGCTGGCGAAACTGCGCGAAGAAACGAAAGCCATGTGCAAGCGTTTCCCGGTGCCGGGTCTGGAAACCGCGAGTGGCAAAAGCTCTTCAGCGGCGGCGTAATTTCATGCCCGATGTTCCCTCGCCCCGCCGCGCCGATCCGCGTTTGCTGGAAATTCTTGTATGCCCGGTGACAAAAGCGCCCTTGCGCTATGACGCCGCCGCACAGGAACTCATCAGCGACAAGGCCAAACTGGCCTTCCCGATCCGCGAGGGCATTCCGATCATGCTGGTCGATGAAGCGCGGAAGATCGATAACTAGCGCGAGTACGCAACAAAACTCGTCGGCGCGGGGTCGATCACTTGCGCGCCGTCGGTCGTCACTTCGTTGACGGCCATTTCCCGCTCGACCACGCCGGACGGCATAAGCCTGAAAATGCCGTCGAGCCCGGCAAAACCGTTGGGATTGGTCAGTGCCGCTTCATTATAAAGCACGCCGCGCTTGGAAATGACGGCAGCAAGAGCCGTCGCATCATAGGCCAAAGTCGCCAGACGCGGCGGTTCCTGCCCATAAGCCCCCTTGTAATTGACGACAAAAGAATGACGCGTGGCGGGGTCCGGTGCTGCATACCACCCGCCCACTAACAACGGGCTTTGGTGGCCGAGGCCCGGCACATCCCACAATCCGGTTCCGAGAATATGCGTATGTGCCGGATCGAATCCTGCCGCCGACAATTGATCGGCGAGCACTTTCAGCTCGCCCCCGCTTTCGGGAAGCAACAAGGCATCGATATGATCGCGTTGCAATCCCAGGGATTTGGCCCGATCCTGACCCTCGGCTGCCGTGCCAAAACTTTCGATATCCACCAATTGCGCGCCATGCTGGACAACGGCATTGCCGAAAACCTGCGCGACCAATGCGCCATAAGGCGTGGAAGGCACAAGTGCTGCAAAAGAATGCGCGCCGTGCGCGATAGCATAGGAAACCACACGCTCGACCTGCGCGCCGGGAGCCAATCCCATAACATAGACTCCGGGTTCGGCGAGCGAGGTGTCAGTGGACAGAGGCAGCATTTGCAGCCCCTCATTGTGAATGACGGCCTTGACC
>JBAVWC010000167.1:0-11831 GCA_049697595.1 Alphaproteobacteria bacterium | reverse complement strand
TGTTTGGCCGAGCCTGAAAATAACGATTCTAACAAGGCTTATTTATGACCTTACTTAGGAGCGCCGACTTCGATTTCGACGCGACGATCTTCACGCAAGCAATTGATCAGCTTGGCGCGAGGCAGATCGGCCGGGCAATCCGCGCGCGGTTCCGTTTTGCCGAGCGAGCGAACTTCGATCTTCTTGGTCTTGATGCCTTTGGAGACGAGGTAAGCGCGAACGGCCTGCGCACGCTTCAAAGCCAGCTTTTCGTTGTAAGCTGCATTGCCGAGACGATCGGCAAAACCGACAACGGTAATGGTTTGCGCACTCATATGCTCGTGGTGGTGATGGTGCTTGTCCATTTTGCCTTCTTTACCTTCGCCGCCGCCAAGCTTCGCAGCGAGGTGGTCGAGGTGACGCTTGGCTTCCGCCGTCAGCGTGCTCTTGTTGAAATCAAAATAAACGGTCTTTTCCATGTCGCGCTCGACATGCGAGCAGGCTTCACCGGCTGCGGCCTTTGCGGCTTCGCAGCTTTCGCCGCCTTCCCAACGTGTCGTAACGCAGGTGCCATCCTTGGTCAAAACGGGGGTGCCGTTAGTGCTGTAAAGGATACCGGCATGTGCCGAAGTGGACATTAAGGACCCCCAAGCAATCAAGGCGGTCATAGCGACGGTTTTTGCGGAAAAGTTGTTCATAAGTTTACCTGTCTGGTCGTTGAGGGAGGGGGAAATGTTATCCACAGTTCGGCATATCTATAGCAATACCCCGATGTGCCAGCAATCCCTCCACAATATTGTGAGCAGGTCAGTTCGCACCTGTGACATGGTTGCAACAGAAACGGGGTCATATCGCATATCAAACGGTTGAAAACGGAAGGACTTTTTTCTTAATTTCACAAATCCCTAAACTGAAAATCTTTCTTTGACTCCCCCCCGGCCCTTCGTTAGGGTTCGCCGTCATTTCACGCTTTATTTAGCCCGTTTTCGCATGAACCCCCTCGCCCTTATCGGACGCAGTTTCCTTGAGTTTCTCTCAACCGTAGGCCGTTTTGCGCGCTTTGCGATTCGCGCCACGGGACATTGCGTCGCCCCACCTTTGTATGTCCGGCAAATCGCCCGTCAGTTTATCGACATCGGTTATTATTCGCTGCCGGTGGTGGGCATGACTGCTCTTTTCACGGGTATGGTGCTGGCGCTGCAAAGTCACACCGGCTTTGCCCGCTTCGACGCCGAAAGCGCCATTCCGACCGTTGTCGTGCTGTCGATCACGCGCGAATTGGGGCCGGTTATGGCGGGACTTATGGTCGCGGGCCGCATCGGCGCATCGATTGCCGCCGAACTCGGCACGATGCGCGTGACCGAACAAATCGATGCGCTGACCACCCTTTCCACCAATCCCTATAAATATCTGATCGTGCCGCGCCTGATCGCGGGAACGCTGGTCTTGCCGCTGCTGGTTTTGGTCGCCGACATCATCGGCGTTTTCGGCGGCTTTCTGGTCTGCGTTTATGATCTGAAATTCAACGCCGCCAATTACATTTCCCAAACCTGGCAATATCTGGAACACCGCGACGTTACATCGGGCCTATGGAAAGCCGCCGTGTTCGGCTTCATCATCACGATGATGGGCTGCTATCAGGGCTTCAATTCCCAGGGCGGCGCGGCTGGCGTCGGCAAAGCCACCACCAACGCCGTCGTTTCCGCTTCCATCCTCATCCTCGTCACCAATTATTTGCTGACCGGATTGTTCTTTGCCGGAAAATAAGAAAACATGACATCAGCGACAGCCACCCCCAAAATCGAGCTTGCCGGCGTCACGAAATCGTTCGGCAACAAGCATGTCCTGCGCGGCGTCGATCTGTCGATTGGCAAAAGCGAATCCGTCGTCGTTATCGGCGGTTCGGGCACAGGCAAATCGGTCACGCTGAAATGCATCCTCGGCCTCTTGCGTGCCGACAAAGGCACAATCACAGTCGACGGTCAGGACACAACACGCCTGAGAGGCAGTGCATTGGACGCGCATCAGGCGAAGTTCGGCATGCTGTTTCAGGGCTCGGCCCTTTTCGACTCCCTGCCCGTCTGGCGCAATGTCGCGTTCAAGCTTGTGCAGGCCCACCGCGTGCCGATGAAAGAAGCCAAAGACCGCGCAATTGCGACTTTAGCCTCCGTCGGACTGGCACCCGACATCGCCAATCTTTTTCCATCCGAACTTTCCGGCGGCATGCAAAAGCGCGTCGCTTTGGCCCGCGCGATTGCCTCCAAACCTGAAATTATTTTCTTCGACGAGCCGACGACGGGCCTCGACCCGATTATGGCGGACGTCATTAACGAATTGATCGTCAAATGCGTGCGCGAAGTCGGCGCGACGGCCCTTTCCATCACGCATGATATGGCCAGCGCCCATAAAATCGCCGACCGCATAGCGATGCTCCACGAAGGCCGCATCATCTGGCAAGGCCCCGCCAAGGACATCACCCATTCCGGCAATCCTTATGTCGATCAATTCATCAACGGTCGCGCCGAAGGCCCGATCAAGATGCAAGTGCGGAATTTTTAAGTGAGCCTTATCAAGCGGCGGGCGCGCCTTAATTGGGGCCAGATGCAGGAGCAGCGGCAGGTTCCGCAGTGGCCGCAGAATCGGCGTTCGGATTATAGTGAATAATCACACCCTTCGCCCAACGCTCATAACTACCCGACTGTGACACAGTTATCCCGCTGTCATTAATAATGACAGCATCCCCGCCCATAGCCGCCGCTTGTTTGCGAATGACGCTGTCCATTCCCTCCATGTCCGCATCAGCAAAACCGTGGACATCCAAAACCCCGATTTGCTGATAAGAACGATAGGGTATTACCTTGATAATCTGCACAGAAGCCGGATCCGTCGGCGGCAAACCCCCCGGCTTTTTTCCAAAACCGAGACTCGAGCAACCAGCCACTAAACCACCCAGCACCAGCAAACACGCCATACGCTTGACGACGCCGCGAACTTTTTCAGAATTATTCATTTCGATATTCTCCGGATAGGGCTGGAAGTGACTTTTCAAGCTATGGCTGAATCTATTCAAATTGATTACAGGTTGCAATCACGCGTTTCTAAAACAGGCCTGTAATCTGCCCATCTTCCGTCAACGTGATATTATTTGCCGCCGGAACGCGCGGCAGTCCGGGCATTGTCATGATATCGCCGCAGATCGCGACGACAAATTCCGCACCCGCCGACAGGCGCACTTTGCGCACCGGGATGATGTGCCCCGACGGCGCGCCCTTTACGGCAGGATCGGCCGAGAAACTGAACTGGGTTTTGGCGATACAAACCGGCAGATGCCCGAAACCTTCTTTCTCGAATTCAGCCAATTGTTTTTGCGCGGCCTGATCGACCGAAATATCCGCAGCCCCATAAATCTCGCGCGCGATCTTGCGTATTTTTTCCATCAGAGGCAGATCGTCGGGATACAGCACATGAAAATCCGACGGCACAGTCTCGATCACCCGCACCACCTCGCGCGCCAGGTCGGCAGCGCCCGCGCCGCCCGAGCCCCAATGATCGGCGAGAATACAGGCGACGCCGCGCGCCTCAACCAGCCGCCGCAGCAAATCCATTTCCGCCTGTGTATCAGTGCTGAAGCGATTGATGGAAACAACCACCGGCACGCCGAATTTTTTGACGTTGGCGATATGACGGTCGAGATTGGCGAAGCCTTTCTCTAACGCCGCCAGATTTTCGTTCTTCAATTCATCCTTGGCAACGCCGCCGTGCATTTTCAAAGCGCGGATCGTCGCGACAATCACAGCACAAGCGGGCTTCAGCCCCGCCTTACGGCATTTAATATCGAAAAACTTTTCCGCACCCAGATCCGCGCCGAACCCCGCTTCCAGCACCACATAATCGGCGAGCTTCAACGCCGCTTTCGTCGCGATCACCGAATTGCAGCCGTGCGCGATATTGGCAAACGGCCCGCCGTGAACCAGCGCCGGATTATTCTCCAGCGTCTGCACCAAATTCGGCTGCACAGCGTCTTTCAGCAACGCCGCCATTGCGCCCGAAGCATGCAATTCATGCGCACGGATATTGCGGCGGTCTTTCGTCTGCCCAATGATGATATTACCAAGTCTGCGCTGCAAATCCGCCAGATCCGTCGCCAGACAGAAAATCGCCATAACTTCCGAAGCGACCGTAATATCGAACCCGTCCTCGCGCGGATAACCGTTGCCCGTACCGCCCAGCGATTGCACCACCTCGCGCAACGCGCGGTCATTCATGTCGAGCGCCCGCCGCCACGAGATACGCCGAACATCGATCCCCAGCTCGTTCCCCCAGTAAATATGATTATCGATCAGCGCGGCGAGCAGATTATTGGCCGTGGTGATCGCATGGAAATCGCCGGTAAAATGCAGATTGATGTCTTCCATCGGCGCGACCTGCGCATACCCCCCGCCCGTCGCACCTCCCTTTTGCCCGAAACAGGGCCCGAGGCTCGGCTCGCGAATGCAGATTAAGGATTTCTTGCCGATGTAATTCAGGGCATCGTTGAGCCCGATTGTCGTTGTCGTCTTGCCCTCGCCCGCCGGAGTCGGGCTGATAGCAGTAACCAAAATCAATTTCCCGTCAACGCGATCTTTCAGCGAGGCGATGTAGTCCAAAGAAATCTTGGCCTTGTAATGCCCATAAGGCGAAACATATTCGGCAGGAATTCCAAGCCGTTCGCGGGCGATCTCAATAACCGGCTTTAAGGCTGCCGCCTGAGAAATATCGATGTCGGTCTTTGGCGCAAGATGCTGATTGTTTTTACCGCTTAAATCCGACGATGCGATCATACCCGAACTCCTGCACTAAAGTGAGGTTCTGAGATAATCCGTTCGTGCGTAGGTGACAAGGCCCCTGTTATCCCGGGCCTTGCGGTGTGGGGGATTTGACAGCCGTTCCGCCCTTTGTTGACTTGGCTTCCACAAACTTTGCAAATCTTTCAAAACGTTCATCAAGGGTCTCGCCTTCCTTCGGCGCGAATCCCTGTTGAGCCTCCCATTTCATAAGTTTTGGTAAGAGTTCTTTTTCGAGCAGCCTGTTTGAAGCTGTAAGACGCTTTGTCTTGGCTTCTTTGTATGCAATGCGTACACCTAAAGCCACAATCTCAACCACATCACGAGCTCTACTGCCCCACTCCCGCAGAATGTCTTTTGTGGTGTGTGGCTCCTGTATAACCGGAACTGTCAATAATGTTCCGGCCAATCTCAGCCATAGCACCAAGCCTTCTTTTGTGTTGTTAGGTTCCGATCCCATAGCAGTGGCTCCTGTCAAAATTAAGAATTTCTGAGTAACACACTTCAAAAGCTACATCAACAGTAATGGCCCTGTTATCCCGGCCCCTGAGGCTTGGAATTTCCTACATTCGTATTTTTCGGAGCTTGGGGAGTCTCGGCCCCCTTATGACGATTGGCTTCGGCAAGTTGCGCCTTAAGTTTCGCCTGCTTTTTTTCGAGGCATTTTGCCGAGGATTCTTTCCAGGCTAGTTCCATCGACATGGCCGGAAGCATAATCAGCGCGGCGGCTGTTACCAGCCAGTCTCGCACGAGGTGGTTTAGCTTCTTTGGTATCAGCCCCATAGTCATGCCACCTGATTCAAAGGTTAACCAAGCGTCATGGATATCATGATTCCGTATATTCAACAATCCCCGGTCATCGCTAATTCTCCAACCTCACAACACGCCATTGAAGGCGGTGCCTAGCGCAAGGCACGCCCCCTTATTTAGATTGCTTTTACAGCGATTCCCCGCCCAATATCTTTTGTCCTTCCTGTTCAGCGAGATTCCCTATGACCTTCGACCTTTATCTGAGCGGATTTGTCGCGCTGGCTCTGGCGATCTATCTTGGTTACGCGCTGTATCACCCTGAAAAATTTTAGGCGAATTTCTCCATGACCGGCAACGCCCTTTTGCAGCTTATTCTTTTCGCTTGCGTCACGATGGCGCTCGCACTGCCCTGCGCCGCTTATATCGCGCGGGTTTTCGCGCATGATAAACTCCCTTTCGATATCGTTCTCGGCCCGCTCGAGCGCTTTATCGACAAAGTCTTGGGCTTGCAAGGCAAGCTCTCGCAAAACTGGTGGGATTATGCGTTTTCGGTGCTGTTTTTTAATCTACTCGGCGGGGTCGCGCTGTTTTTGATTTTGCTTTTCCAGGGATATTTGCCGTGGAACCCGCAGAATCTTGGCAACCTGTCGCCTGATCTCGCCTTTACTATCGCAGCTTCTTTTATCACCAATACCGACTGGCAACCTTATGGCGGCGAAACCACACTCAGCTATTTCAGCCAGATGGTCGGCCTGACGGTGCAGAATTATCTGTCGGCTGCTACAGGGATTGCTGTGGCTTTTGCCGTCATTCGCGGCTTCACGCACAGGGAAAGCAGCCATATTGGCAATTTCTACGCGGATGTCGTGCGCGTTACGCTTTATGTGCTTTTGCCCCTCGCGCTGTTGTTCTCGACCTTCCTCATCTGGCAGGGCGTGCCGCAAAATATGGAGCCCTATGTTCAAGCCACGACTTTGGAAGGCGGCAAGCAAATCATCGCCCAGGGTCCCGTCGCCAGCCAGATCGCGATTAAAATGCTCGGCTCGAACGGCGGAGGATTTTTTAACGCCAACGGCGCGCACCCCTATGAAAACCCCACCCCGCTCAGCAATTTTGTGCAAATCATCAGCATTTTGCTTTTGCCTATAGCCCTCGTCCTCGCCTTTGGGCGATTGGTGGGCGACAAGCGTCAGGGCTGGTCGCTGTTCACGAGCATGACGATCCTGTTCCTTATTCTGTTCGCCCTTTGCCTCTATTGCGAAGATACGGCGCACCCCGCGCTGGCCGCGATGAATATCGATCAGAACATCACCGACATTAATTCCGGTGGAAATATGGAGGGCAAGGAAACGCGCTTCGGCATATTCGGTTCCGTGTTATGGACAGTCGCGACGACCGCTACTTCGAACGGCGCTGTCAATTCGATGCTCGACAGCTATATGCCGCTGGCAAGCCTTATTCCCTTATTCAACCTTCTGGTCGGCGCGATCATTTATGGCGGCGTCGGCTGCGGGCTTTACGGCATTTTGATTTATGTGTTTATCACGGTTTTCATAGCCGGATTAATGGTCGGACGTACGCCAGAATATCTAGGCAAGAAAATCGAAACGCGGGAAATGAAGCTCTCCGTCATCGCGATGTTTATTTATCCCGCCTGCGTGCTTGGCTTCGGCGTTATCAGCCTATTGTCGCCCGACGGCGCCAAATCGATAACGGCGGCAGGGCCGCACGGATTGACGCAAACCATTTACACCTATGCCTCGGTCGCCGCAGGCAACGGCTCGGCTTTTTCCGGCTTCAACGCCAATACGGTGTATCAGAACGTTATGCTCGGCATCGTGACGCTGATCGGACGTTTCGGCGTTATCATCCCCGTTCTTGCGATTGCCGGCTCTCTGGCTGGCAAGAAAACCATTCCCGCTTCCGGGGGCACATTCCCTACACACGGGCTCATGTTCGTTATTCTGCTCATCAGCGTCATCGTGATGTTCGGCGGCCTGACTTATTTCCCGGCAATCGCCCTTGGCCCGATTGCCGAGCATCTCTCTCTCTTCACGCCGTAGGCCCCGCATGTCCAGAAAAAATTTCCAATCATCCCTTCTCGACCCGGCCTTATTGAGCCAGGCGGTTGTCGGCGCTTTCACAAAACTGAATCCCAAGACGCTGTCTCGCAACCCGATCATGTTCACCGTCGGCGTCAGCAGCGTGCTCGCGACCTATTTCACCCTGCGCGCTGCCCTAGCGGGTACGCCGTTTCTTATCAGCCTGCAAATCGCGCTGTGGCTGTGGTTCACCGTCTTATTCGGCAATTTCGCCGAAGCCATTGCCGAAGGCCGAGGCAAAGCTCAGGCCGAAAGCCTGCGCAAAACCAAAACGGAAACCGCCGCCAAAAGAATTCAGAACATCAACGCGACCGCATTCAAAATCGTGCGGGCAATCGACTTGCGTCTTGGCGATCTGGTCGTTGCTGAAGCGGGCGACGTCATTCCCGGCGACGGCGACGTCGTCAAGGGCATCGCCACCGTCGATGAATCCTCGATCACCGGCGAATCCGCGCCCGTCATTCGTGAATCCGGCGGCGACCGTTCGGCAGTCACCGGCGGCACGCGCGTTATTTCCGACCGCATCGTCATCGAAATCCACTCTAACCCAGGCGAGTCCTTCCTCGACCGCATGATCGGGCTGGTCGAGGGCGCGGAACGCCAAAAGACGCCGAACGAAGTCGCCCTGCACATTCTGCTCATCGGACTAACGCTGATCTTCCTCATCGTCTGCGTCACGCTGCAGGGCTTTGCCGCCTATAGCGGCACGATGATCCCGCTGATTTATCTGGTTGCGCTGCTGATTACTTTGGTGCCGACGACAATCGGCGGCCTCCTATCGGCTATCGGCATCGCCGGAATGGATCGGCTCGTCGCCTATAACGTCATCGCCAAATCCGGGCACGCGGTCGAAGCGGCGGGCGACATCGACACTTTGCTGCTCGACAAAACCGGCACGATCACGCTGGGCAACCGCATGGCCAGCGCCTTTATCCCCGTGGGCGGCGCGAGCGGCGAGGCTTTGGCCGAAGCCGCGATGCTCTCCTCGCTCGCCGACGACACGCCCGAAGGAAAATCGATCGTTCGCCTCGCCGAAGAAAAATTCGGCTGGACCGCGACGGAACGCCAGACGGCAGAAATGGAGTTTATTCCTTTCAGTGCCCACACGCGCATGAGCGGCGTCGATTACGGCAACGTCTCCATTCGCAAAGGCGCGCCGGATTCCATACTGGTGTTGAGTGGCAATAGCGGCAGCGAAGAAATTATCCGCGCGATCGAACGCGTCGCCAAAACCGGCGGCACGCCTTTGCTGGTCACGCGCGATAAAAACATTCTCGGCGTCGTTCATTTAAAGGACGTCGTCAAACCCAACATCCACGACCGTTTCGCGATCCTGCGCCGCATGGGCATTCGCACCGTGATGATTACCGGCGATAACCCGATAACAGCCGCCGCAATCGCCGCCGAATCCGGTGTCGATGATTTTCTTGCCGAGGCCACGCCGGAAAAGAAACTCGACCTTATCCGGCGCGAACAGGCGTTGGGTAAATTGGTCGCGATGTGCGGCGACGGCTCGAACGACGCGCCCGCTCTGGCGCAAGCCGATGTCGGCGTGGCGATGAACACCGGCACAATGGCCGCGCGCGAAGCGGGCAATATGATCGACCTCGACAGCGATCCGACCAAATTGATCGAAATCGTGATGATCGGCAAACAGCTTTTGATGAGCCGTGGCGCACTGACGACTTTTTCCATCGCCAACGACGTCGCCAAATATTTCGCCATTATTCCGGCGCTGTTTATGAGCATTTATCCCGGCATGAAAGTATTGAACGTCATGCGGTTGAGCAGCCCCGAAAGCGCGATTTTGTCGGCGATCATTTTCAACGCGCTGATCCTTATCGGTCTTGTGCCGCTGGCTCTGCGCGGCGTCACCTATTCGCCCGCGCCAGCCAGCATCATCTTGCGCCGCAATCTGCTGATCTACGGCGTCGGCGGCGTTGTGGTGCCTTTCATCGGCATCAAACTTATCGACCTGATCGTCAATTTTTTTATGGGGGCCTGAACATGTTTCAAGAACTGCGCGCCAGCCTCACCCTCCTCATCATCTTCACGCTCCTAACAGGCGTCGGCTATCCGCTTCTCATGACGGGCATCGGCAATTCACTCTTTCCGCATCAGGCGAAGGGCAGCCTCGTCCGGAAAGACGGCGCAATCATCGGCTCGGAACTGATCGGACAAAATTTCACCGACGATAAATATTTTCACCCGCGTCCGTCTGCCGCCGGAAACGGCTATGACGCCAGCAATTCTTCGGGCAGCAATCTTGGCCCCTCCGCGCCGGATCTCATCAAAACGATTACCGCGCGCGTGGCGGATTTGCGTAACTCAAACGAGTTTGCGCCAATTCCCGTTGACCTTGTCACCGCCTCCGGCAGCGGGCTCGATCCCGATATATCGGTAGCCTCGGCTAATTTTCAGGCGGCGCGCGTGGCCCAGGCGCGCAACATTCCTATGCCCCGGATCGAAGAACTTATCATCCAAAACACGCGCGCACGCAGGTTCGGCGTTTTGGGTGAAAATCGCGTCAATGTGCTGGCGATCAATCGTGCACTCGATTTACAAATGGCGGTGACCCCATGAACAACCCCGATAACCGCCCCTCGCCCGAAGAGCTTCTGAAAGAAGCCAAAACCGAGCATCACGGCAAGCTCAAAATATTCCTCGGCGCAGCGCCGGGGGTGGGCAAAACCTATGCGATGCTTGGTGCTGCAAGAATGCGCATCATCGAAGGCGTCGATACCGTCATCGGCCTCGTCGAAACGCATCAGCGCAGCGAAACCGAAGCTTTGGCAAAGGACATCCCAACCGTCCCGCGCCAGACGCTCGATTACCGTGGCCTCGCGTTCGAGGAAATGGATCTCGACGCCATTCTGCAACGCAAACCAAAACTCGCGCTGGTCGATGAACTGGCACACACCAATATACCGGGCACGCGCCACCCCAAACGGTATCAGGATGTGTTGGAAATCCTCGAAGCCGGGATCGACGTTTATTCGACGCTCAACATTCAGCATATCGAAAGCCTCAACGACATCGTCGCCCGCATCACCGGCATAACGGTGCGCGAAACGGTGCCGGACAGCATTATGCAAATGGCCTATGCGATAGAGCTGATCGATTTGCCGCCCGATGAATTGTTACAACGCCTGAAAGACGGCAAAGTCTATATCCCTGAACAAGCGCGCCTCGCGGTCAATCGCTTCTTCACGCCCGGCAACCTGACGGCCTTGCGCGAGCTGGCGCTGCGTCAAGCCGCAGAGCGCGTCGACGACCAGATGACGACCTATATGCGCCGTCACGCCATTTCCGGGCCGTGGCCGACCAGCAACCGCGTTATGGTTTGTATTTCCGACGATAAACAAGCGGCGTCATTGGTGCGCACGGCGCGGCGCAGCGCCGAATGGCGTCAGGCGCCGTGGCTGGTCGTCTATGTCGAAACCAGCCGCCACAGCTTCCTGCCAGAAGCGGCACGCAGCGCAATCGCGCAAGCAATGGAAATGGCCGAAAGCCTGGGTGCCGAAACCATAACGGCGACCGGCGAAGACATTGCCGCAGAAATTCTGCGTATCGCGCGCGAACGCAATGTCAGCACGATCATCATCGGCAAGTCGGCGCGGTCTTTGTGGTCGCGGCTCACGCAGCCCTCTATCGCCTCGGCCGTTCTTGAGCAAGGCGACGGCTTTGACATTCTGCTGGTCAACAATCAGGAAAACCGCGCCGTCGGCGCGGAAGCGCGCAAAGTCGCCGCCGCGACCGAAGCCGGATTCAAACGCCCCGACTATTCCACCTATGCCAAGGCTGTGGGCGTCGTCGGCATCGCAACCTTTATCGTTTGGGCTGCGGGTCATTTGGTCGGCGTCCCGTATTTGCGCCCCATTTATACAATCGCCATTCTGCTTTTGGTGATCGATTTCGGTTTCCTGACAGCGGCTTTCGCCACGGTTCTTAGCGGTCTCGCGCTCTATATGCTGATGCTGCTGCCGCGCCCGTCGGCGCTTCCACCAAGCCGCGACGATTTCGTATCGCTGTTTATTTTTATGATTATCGGTTTCACGATCAGCGCCGTCGGGGACCGTATCCACAGGCAAAACATCATCACGCGCCGAAACGCCGAACGCACGCAATCTCTTTACGATTTTGCCAAAAGCATTTCCGCCGCCGCGACAATCGACGA
>JBAVWC010000166.1:0-7460 GCA_049697595.1 Alphaproteobacteria bacterium | reverse complement strand
TCTCAAAAAGAAAACCCCGCTCCGTCAAGAGCGGGGTTTTCGATAAGCACTTGCTTACATCGCGTGCAGTGACGCCAAGACCGCCAACAACAGAATAGAAACGATGTTGATGATCTTGATCATCGGGTTGACAGCGGGGCCAGCCGTATCCTTGTAAGGATCGCCGACGGTGTCGCCCGTCACGGCCGCCTTATGCGCTTCCGAGCCCTTGCCGCCGAAATGGCCTTCTTCGATGTATTTCTTGGCATTGTCCCAAGCGCCGCCGCCCGATGTCATCGAAATGGCGACGAACAGACCCGTCACAATCGTGCCGAGCAGCATCGCGCCCAAAGCCGTAAACGCCTGGGCTTGTCCCGCGACGCCACGTACGATGAAATACAGAACAACAGGAGCCGCGACAGGCAGCAAGGACGGGATAATCATTTCCCGGATTGCAGCCTTGGTCAGCAAATCGACCGCGACGCCGTATTCAGGCTTCGCCGTGCCTTCCATGATGCCCTTGATCTCACGGAACTGGCGGCGCACTTCCTGCACCACCGCACCCGCCGCACGACCCACAGCCGTCATCGCCATAGCGCCGAACAGATAAGGCAGCAACCCGCCGATGAACAGACCGACCACGACATACGGGTCCTGCAAATCGAACTTCACCGTAACATTCGGGAAGTAGTGATGCAGATCCTGAATGTAAGCCGCGAACAAAACAAGTGCCGCAAGCCCGGCGGATGCAATCGCATAGCCCTTGGTCACAGCCTTGGTTGTGTTGCCGACGGCGTCGAGCGTATCGGTAATGACGCGCACATCCTTCGGCATGTTCGACATTTCGGCGATGCCGCCGGCATTGTCGGTCACAGGGCCGTAGGCGTCGAGCGCCACGATCATGCCCGCCAAAGCCAGCATCGTCGTCGCCGCCAAAGCGATGCCGAACAGGCCCGCGTTTGTGTAAGCGATGATAATGCCGACGCAGATAACGACCACGGGCAGCGCAGTCGATTCCATCGACACGGCCAAACCCTGAATAACGTTAGTGCCGTGTCCGTTGGCCGAAGCCGCCGCAACACTACGCACCGGCCGATATTCTGTCGCGGTGTAGTATTCCGTGATCCACACCATCAACGCCGTCACGCCAAGACCCGTCAATGCGCAATAGACCATCTGACAGGCGGAAATCGACGTGCCGTCAAGTTTGGTTACCGAACCGTCCAGACCGACGACATGGTCGATAACGGCGACAATCAGGCCACCCGAAATCACGCCGCTGACGATCAGCCCCTTATAAAGAGCGCCCATGATGTTTTGGCTCTTGCCCAGACGGACAAAGTAGGTGCCGATGACGGAAGCCAGGATGCACACCGCGCCGATAAGCAAGGGCAGGAGCATCATCTTCGCGCGCGTTTCGTCGCCGAAGAAGCTGGCCGCGAGCAACATCGTCGCGACGATCGTCACCGCGTAGGTTTCAAACAAATCGGCCGCCATACCGGCGCAATCACCGACATTGTCGCCGACATTGTCGGCGATCACGGCGGGATTGCGTGGATCATCTTCCGGAATCCCCGCTTCGACCTTGCCGACCAGATCGGCGCCGACATCGGCGCCCTTGGTGAAAATACCGCCGCCGAGACGCGCAAAGATCGAAATCAGCGAAGCGCCGAAGCTCAAGGCAACCAGGGCTTCGATAACCGAACGCAAGGATGCGTCATCCGCGACGCCCTTCCATTGCAGCAATACATAGTAATAACCGGCAACGCCCAAAAGCCCCAGACCGACCACCAGCAATCCGGTGATCGCGCCCGACTTGAACGCGACGCTAAGCGCCTGCTTCATGCCTTCGTTGGCGGCAGCCGCCGTGCGCACATTGGCGCGCACCGAAACATTCATGCCGACATAACCGGCCGTGCCGGAAAGCACAGCGCCGATGACAAACCCGATCGCGACATGAAGGCCGAGGAAAAGCCCCAGCACGACGCAGATCACGATGCCGACGATAGCCACAGTCATATATTGACGGTTCAGATAGGCCTGAGCGCCTTCCTGGATCGCAGCCGCGATTTCCTGCATCTTCGGCGTACCCGCAGATGCCGCGAGCACCTGGCGCGCGGTTATAAATCCATAAATCAGCGCAACAATGCCGCAAGCAAAAATCAGCATAAATTCATTACTCATAGTCTTTGCCTCGTGGGGTTTGATTGAACGAATATCCCGCCGGAGTCGGCAGGAGCAGAAACGTGGCCAGAATGCCCGAAGGTGCAGAGGAACGCAAGCCTTTGAAAAACAGCTAAGAACGTTCAAGGACAAAAGTTGGGGGCAAAGATGCGGGCAAAAAAGGTTAACGCCGAATCAAGCAGCCTTTTGTTTGTCGGACAGGCGTTGGATGCCTTCCTTAATCAAAGCGCGCGCCTCGGCGGCGTCGCCCCAGCGGATGATTTCGACCCATTTGCCTTTTTCCAGGGTTTTATAATGCTGGAAAAAATGTTCGATCTGCTCGATCTGGACCGGCGGCAAATCCTTGTAGGATTTGATATGCGAGGTGAAGGGGCTGATTCTTTCCGTCGGCACGGAGATGATTTTTTCGTCTTGCCCGCTTTCATCCTTCATCAGCAAAACGCCGATGGGACGGCTGGCGATGATGCAGCTTGGCGCAAGCGGCACATGCGTCACGACCAGAATATCGCACGGATCGCCGTCGCCCGACAGGGTATGCGGGATAAACCCGTAATTGGCGGGATAGAACATAGCCGTGCTCATCAAGCGATCGACGACCAAAGCGCCGCTTTCCTTATCGACTTCATATTTGATCGGCACGCCGCCCTGCGGGATTTCGATATATACGTTGACGATATCGGGAGGATTTTCGCCAACCGAAAGCTTGCTGATATCCATTTGAGGTCTTTCTTGAACTAGACGCGCATCGGCATCAGCACGTAAAGCGCTGATGTGTCCGAAACGTCCTGAATGATCGCAGGTGCCGTCGCATCGGCAAGCGTAAAGCGCGCGCCGTCGCCTTCGACCTGCTGAAGGATATCCAGCAGATAACGCGCATTGAAACCGATATCGAGCAAGGCGCCGTCATATTTGGCTTCCAACTCTTCGGTAGCGCTGCCGGATTCGGGCGAATTGGCCGACAAAACGATATGGCCTGGCGCGAGGCTGACTTTGACCGCGCGCGATTTTTCCGACGAGATTGTCGCGACGCGATCGACCGCCGCCGAAAACACACGCGTATCGACTTCGAGAATCTTGTCATTGCCCGCCGGAATAACGCGTTCGTAATCGGGGAAAGTGCCGTCGATCAATTTGGAAGCGATGACGATGCCGTCGAACGTAAAGCGCACCTTGGATTCCGACATGGCGATTTCGATTTCGCCTGCGCTTTCATCGATCAATTTGCGTACTTCGCTGACGGTTTTGCGCGGCAAAATAATGCCGGGAATCCCTTTGGCCCCTGTGGGTGCTGGCATTTCAACGCGCGCCAAACGGTGCCCGTCGGTCGCGACCGCGCGCAGCACTTCGACATTTTTGTTCTTGGCGGTGTGCAGATAGATACCGTTCAGGTAATAGCGCGTCTCTTCCGTCGAGATGGCAAAACGCGAACGATCGATCAGCGCGCGCAGATCCGCCGCCGACAAACTGAATGTGTGTTTCAAATCGCCTTCGGGCATTTTGGGGAAATCTTCGACCGGCAGACAACCCAGTTTGAAATTCGAACGTCCTGACGAGAGGGTTAGCTGATTGGTTGCAGTCGCATTCACTTCGACCTGTGCACCGTCAGGCAATTTGCGCACGATTTCATAAAGCGTGTGCGCGGGCGCGGTGATCGCACCGGTCTTGCCGACTTGCGCCTCGGCGGTTTCGTTGATTTCGATTTCCATATCGGTCGCAGTAAAGGACACCCCGGCCCCTGCAACACGGATCAGCACATTGGCGAGGATGGGAATGGTGTTGCGGCGCTCGACAACGCTTTGCACATGGCCGAGGCTTTTCAACAGAGCGTCGCGCGATAAAGTGAATTTCATGGAAGGGTCCGCATCAGGAGGTCTGGAAAGCAAAACAAACTACGTTAGTCCAATGGATTAGCAAAGAAAATTTCCTATGGCTAGTGGCGAGAGAGAACTCTATGCTCCCCCCTCTACTTCCCCCCCTTCCATTTCCTAAGGGTGACACCCATGACTTCCTCCTTCACACATTTCGGCATTATCGGCACGGGCGCTTGGGGAACGGCTTTGGCCATTAGCCTTAAACGCGCCGGACGCGATGTGACTTTGTGGGCGCGCAGCCCCGCTTTGGCCGCCTATCTTTCCGAAAAACATGAAAATGCCGCCCATTTGCCGGGCGTGAAGCTCGACCCTTCGCTGCGCGTCACCGGTCAGTTGGCCGATTTGGCTTCCTGCAACGCGCTTATTCTTGCGACTCCCGCGCAACATCTCCGCGCGGCTTGCAAGGCTTTGGCCTCCCATTGCGCTACGCCCCGCGCCCTTATTATCGCTGCCAAAGGGATAGAACTGACAACACACCGGCTGATGAGCGAAATTGCCGCCGAAGAAATGCCCCAACATCCGGTTTTTATCCTCTCGGGCCCCAGTTTTGCCGCCGAAGTCGCCCAAAACCTGCCCGCCGCGCTCACTTTGGCTTCTGAATCCGATAGCGCCGATCTGGCGCGGGCGATGTCGTCGCCGTTTTTCCGGCTTTATACCACCGACGATATCATCGGCACGCAAATCGGCGGCGCGCTTAAAAATGTTTTGGCGATTGCCTGCGGCATCGTTACCGGACGCAATCTCGGCGAAAACGCCCGCGCCGCGCTGATAACCCGGGGTTTGGCGGAAATAATCCGTCTTGGCACCGCTTTGGGCGCACGCCCGGAGACTTTAATGGGCCTTTCGGGCCTCGGTGATGCGGTTTTAACCTGTTCCAGCATCCAATCGCGCAATATGTCGCTGGGTTTAGCCCTCGGACAAGGGAAAAACCTGAGTGACCTGCTTGCCTCGCGTACCAGCGTTATCGAAGGAATTTCAACCGCCGCCGCGACTTTGGGCCTCGCCAATCGTCACGGCGTCGATATGCCTTTGGTCAGCGCCGTCGATATGATTTTGCGCGAAAAAGCCAGTATCGACACGATTATTACAGGTCTTCTCGCCCGGCCCCTGCGTCACGAGGCGGCATGAAGCAATATTGGCTGATGAAGTCCGAACCTGCCGCTTATCCGTGGTCGCAACTGGTCAAAGACAAGCGCACCGGCTGGAGCGGCGTGCGCAACTATCTGGCCAACAATAATATGAAGGCGATGAAGTTGGGAGATGAGGCGTTTTTCTATCATTCCAACGAAGGCCGGGAAATCGTCGGCATTATGAAAGTCGTCGCTTTGTGGCACCCCGACCCCGACGATGAAACCGGCAAATTCGGTATGGTCGATGTCGCGCCCGTTAAGGCATTGAAAAACCACGTAACTCTTGCCGATATCAAGTCCGATCCCGCTTTGTCGCAGATGGTTTTTGTGCGTCAGGGCAGGCTGTCGGTTTCCCCGGTCACGGTGGCGGAATGGCAGAAAATCGTCAAACGCGGGGAATGAAATTATATTGCATTATCAGTATGATGCATGTATCGTTACGCCATTGAAACTTTAAGCGGTGAATATTATGAGGGATCGGGGAATGACGCTGTCCGAAAGTTTCCGCACAGCGTGGAAAAATTTGGATGAAGCTTACGCTAAACGGGACTCCATGCCTCTTTTGCCGCTTCTGCCTGTCTTGGTCGCTTCCGGTAAACTCCCTTTTTTCGTCGTAACTGAGCCCGTTCGCATGATCAAGCGCGCCCTCGGATACGGGCCTTCCAATCCGCCCAAGCCCTAAAACTCCATTTTTCGGCATCCTTGATATTTTTTGCCCTGAGCCCAATTAAAAGATTGGCATTCAGCCTCAGGATACTTATAGGTTAAGGTATATTAACCTTTACTCGTTAAGCTCTCTTCCAATGTCAGTCCGTCGCTCCTCCCCATCTGGATGGTCTTCGATTGCCGCTTCGGTGCCGTGGCGCGGAATCTCGCAACGATTCTCGTTCATTCTTTTCGCCGGGCTTTCTGTCGTGCTGCTGATTTTGTCGCACGCCCAGCCGGTGATGATCTCGGGCATACGCACTCATATGATCGATACGCTGGCTCCCGTTCTGGACGCCGTCGCGCGGCCAATGACGGCGATCGAAAGCGCGGGCGCCGCTATACGCAACACAGTCTCGCTGCGCGCCGACAACCAAAAATTGCGCGACGAAAATACGCATATGATCGAATGGCAGAACGCCGTCGTTTCTCTGGAAAAAGAAAACCGCGAATTGCGCGCGTTGCTGCATTTTAAAACCGAGCCCAGCCTTGCCTATATCTCGGCGCGCGTCATTGCCGATACGGGCGGCGCTTATGCGCGCGGGCTGATCGTTACCGCGGGCAAGACCGACGGCGTGCGCGAGGGTATGGCAGCAATGACCGGCGAAGGATTGATTGGCCGCGTGGTCGAAGTCGGCGATTGGTCGTCGCGCGTTTTGCTGATTTCAGATTTGAATTCGCGCATTCCCGTGACCGTCGCCGAAACCGGAGAGCGCGCCATTTTAGCTGGCGACAATTCATCCGAACCCAAACTTCTTTTCATGCCGCGCGATGCCGCTTCGGGCGACGGCGCGCGCGTCGTGACTTCGGGCCACGGCGGCGTGTTCCCACCCAATTTGCCGGTCGGTATTTTGCAGGAAAAATCGCACGGCGCTTACAGCGTGGTGCCCAGTGCCGATCTGGGACGCGTGACTTATGTGCGGCTGGTCGACTTTGATTTGAAGGGCGGCACCTTCAATGCTATTGGCGCAAAAGCGCAGGCCGAAGGCGCGAAAAAGTAATAGTCCCGCCCTCAATCTAGCTTCTCCAAAATCGCACTTAAGGATGTCTCCGCATGGATATTGTATGGCAACGGCTGGATCAGGGATTGCGGCTTGCCATGCCGTCGGCGGTCGGGCTGTTGATGACTTTGCTGGGCGTCATCGTCTGGCCCTTGCCTTATCTGGGGCCGGTGATGCCGCCTTTGGCCTTTATCGCGCTTTATTACTGGTCGACGCATCGGCCTGATCTTTTTCCGCCGGGCATTGCTTTTCTGCTTGGGCTTCTCAACGACATCATCAATGGCTGGCCGCTGGGCATTTCGGCCTTGTTATTCACGCTCGCGCACCAGATTATTTTCCGTCACCGGCGCTTTTTTGCCGGACATTCTTTTTTCATGCTGTGGGCGGGGTTCGCGGTCGCCGCGACGGCAATGATGATCGCCCAGTGGATTCTGATCGGCCTCGTGCGCTGGCAAGCCGCGCCTATCCTTCCTGTGCTGATTCAAACGGTTCTCGGTATCGTCGTTTTCCCGCTGCCTTGCTGGATTTTGATCCGGCTGCAGCGTTCCGTTCTTATTACGGTGTCGTGAAGGCCTGGCGGGCAACACCGA
>JBAVWC010000165.1:0-1578 GCA_049697595.1 Alphaproteobacteria bacterium | reverse complement strand
CAACCATCCACCGTGGCGCTTCCTAATAGAAAAGCTCTGATTTTTATTTTATAACGCGACAACCAATCGAACCGCTGCATTTTATGCTGTAGCTGGCCGACGACAATTCCAGGATGTCTTTGCACACGACGAGAAAATCCAAGCATATCACGCTCCGAAATGAACGGATATTTTCTAATATAGAAGGATTCCAACTCATTCTGCGGCAAGCAAAATTCCGCAGCCGCTGTGTTTGCCAACTTTTCTTCATTTGGAAGGTCAATAGTGTTGGCGTCGTTTTCTGCCTGGATATCAACGTCAACCTGATTTGCGCTCAATGCGCCTACACCGTGACGGCATAGTACATGTTCCAATTCATGTCGAAGCACAAACCAAAAATTATCTATTCGATCATGACGTACGGTCATTCCAACAACGGGAGACTGATTGTCTAACCAAAAGCAAGCACCATCAATGTTTGCTTTTGGGAGAGTCTCAACAATGGCAAATCGAATTCCGCATTCGTACAGCACTTTGGGAACGTGTCTTATTTCTTCTGGGTCAACCATATAGCTAGGAAAATTCTCTACAAGGTCACGAAGTTTCTTTTCGGAGTAGGTCGGAGTCACCATTTCAGCGGCAATCTGCCGAACGCGGTAGAGCCACGCCAACTGAACAGCCGTAGTTTCCGTGTAATCCGCCTTTTTCGCAGCATGCGCCAAACAAGGGACGTCGGAAAGGTCATTGGCGCAGAAGAATCTCATAACTTGCGCTTCAAGCAAGCCGATTTCAGTGTCAGCAAGCCAGCCGCGTCGGATCATCTCCCGGATTGGGTAAATATTCTGCAAGTGAGCACGCCTCGCAACTCCCGGATCTGGTGCGCGTGCGTTAGACATCTCGTATGCTTTCTGAAGGTTTGCAAAATATTCCGCAGATACGTCAAAAGCATCTCCCAATGCTTTGGCCATCTCCGGGCTTATACCTCGCTTGCCAGAAATAATCATGTTCACCGCCTGTTCGGGCGTGCCGAGAATGTAGGCGAGATCGCGCTGCGACCATTCCCGCGCCTCAATCTCATCGCGAATAAATTCTCCGGGATGGGGGACGTCGGTAAGTGTAGATGCGATAGTCATGAAAACCCCCTCCTTAGTGTGTGTCGTCAATTTCAATTACCGTTATCACCGGCGGCCTTTCATTTTCCGCCAAAGTAAAAACGATCCGATATTGGTCGTTTATTCTGATGGACCGCTGCCCATCACGAGAACCTTGTAACTTCTTGTAATGCAAACCCTTTAGGTTCCTTAGGTCACGTTCATCAACCGCCGCCTCCAGCTGAATCAGCTTGCGCCGCGCGGCCTTAATGACTGTGATTGGCAACCCCATTTTGTGAGCTGCATCGGTACATATTCTGGCCAAGGCGTCATTCGCAAACTCAATCCTCATGCAGACCAATTAGTATAACTTCTCGTCCGTGTTTGTCAACAAGGCACTGAACGCAACGCGTTAAACTGAACTTTATGCTTGACGAAATAAACAAAATTCGGTATGAAAACCGTATGAACAAGCTCAGCATCGCCAAGCGCGCTCAAATCCTCTCCA
>JBAVWC010000164.1:0-2547 GCA_049697595.1 Alphaproteobacteria bacterium | reverse complement strand
GCGCGGGACTTGTGACTCTTGCCGCACCTTCTTTCGCTTTACCCATTTATGCCGAAGCGTTGGAAAGCGTTATCGTTCGCCCTTGCGATGATCGGCAAGCGTGGCAGGCTTTGGTTGACGATGCGCGGCATCCCGCGATTTTGATTGGCCCCGGGCTCGGCCTCGGCCCCCTGCCTGCAGAAGAGGTGCTGGTGGCACTGGCATCCAAACACCCGACGGTTTTGGATGCCGATGCTTTGACCGATTTTGCCGAGACGCCGGATGTGTTTTTCAAACATTTGCACGCCGCCTGCGTGCTGACTCCGCATGAGGGAGAATTCGCGCGGCTGTTCGGCACCGTGGGGGGCGACAAAACAACCCGCGCCCGCGCCGCCGCAAAACGCGCCGGATGTGTTGTGTTGCTGAAAGGGGCCGAAACGATCATCGCCGCACCCGACGGCCAAGCGATCATCAACCACAATGCAGCGGCGTGGCTGGCCACGGCGGGATCGGGCGATGTATTGTCGGGGATCATTTTGGGCCTTGTCGCCCAGAAAATGGATGTGTTCCGGGCGGCGGCGGCGGCGGCGTGGATGCACGGGCGAATCGGGACGGTTCACGGGGCGGGCTTGATCGCCGAGGATATTGTCGCGGGAATCCCGCTTATTTTGCAGGAAATTCTTGAGATTAGCGTTAATAAATAATCTCTCTTTTTGACTCTGTTTTCCCTTATTTTTTGCTATAACCCCTGTGGGAGGTTGGCGCGGGCGAATCCAGTGCCAACCCGGTCAGGGCCGAAAGGCAGCAGCCGTAACATTTTCGATTCGGGTCGATGTCAGCCTCCCACCTTTCCACCCTCAAACGCCGACAAATTCTTGACGCAGCTTTTTGCACTTGATGAACCCGCCGCCGAAGCGCCGCCCGCTTATCGGGTGCTGGCGCGCAAATATCGGCCGACGACTTTCGAACATCTGATCGGCCAGGAAGCAATGGTGCGGACTTTGTCCAATGCCATTGAGACCGGACGTTTGCCGCATGCGTGGATTTTGACCGGCGTGCGCGGCATCGGCAAGACGACGACCGCACGCATCATCGCCCGCGCGTTGAATTGCACCGGTGTTGACGGCAAAGGGGGACCTACTATTCATCCCTGCGGAAAATGCGACGCGTGCCGCACGATTATGGAAGACCGGCATGTCGATGTGATGGAAATGGATGCGGCGTCGCGCACCGGCGTTGATGACATGCGCGAGATTATTGACGGCGTGCGTTACGGCCCGGTTTCGGCGCGTTATAAAATCTATATCCTCGACGAAGTTCATATGCTGTCGAAGAACGCGTTCAACGCGTTGCTGAAAACGCTGGAAGAACCGCCGCCGCATACGAAATTCATTTTTGCCACCACCGAAATCCGCAAGGTTCCGATCACGGTTTTGTCGCGTTGCCAGCGTTTCGATCTGCGCCGCCTTTCGTCCGAAGACCTTGCCGGGCTTTTCACCAAAATCGCGGGATTGGAAAATGTGCAGGCCGACGATGAAGCGATCAAGCTGATCTCGCATGCGGCAGACGGTTCGGCGCGCGACGGTTTGAGCCTGCTCGATCAGGCGATTGCGCGCGGCAACGGCGTGGTTGCGGGCAACGACGTAAAAGACATGCTGGGGCTCGCCGACCGCGGGCAGAGCATCGCTCTGTGCCGCCAGATTTTGCGCGGCGAGATGAAACCGGCTTTGGAAACTTTTGCCTCGATGCAGCAGGCGGGTTCCGATCCGTTGCAGGTTTTGCAGGATATGTGCGATCTCGTGCATTTGCTGACGCGCGGACAGGTCGTGCCCGATTTCGCCGCCGACGCGACATTGCCCGAATATGACCGCCAATTTCTGACCGATGTTTCGGATATTAAAATTCCAGCCCTTGCGCGCGCGTGGCAGATTTTGCTGAAAGGCATCGGCGAAGTGCAGACGGCGGCGCATCCTTTGCAAGCCGCCGAAATGGTTTTGATCCGTCTGGCTTATGCGTCCGATCTTCCCTCGCCCGCCGATCTCGTTAAACAGTTGCGCGAGCAGCCTTCGCCAAGCGGCTCCGGCTCGGCAAGTACGCCGCCTTCGGGTGGTGGGGGGACAAAACTCGCTTTGGGTGGCGGCGGCGGTGCTGTTGCGCTTTCTGTGCCGCAGATCGCGGCTCAGGATGAGCCGATGGAATTCCGCGAAATCGTCGCGTTGTTTTCGGAAAAGCGCGAGGCCGGATTGCATGCCATTCTTTATGGACAGGTGAATCTGGTGCGTTGCGAGCCCGGATTGCTGGAGCTGCGCGTCGGCTCGACGGCTCCCGCCAATTTCGCGGGCCGCGTCGGGCAATGTTTGACCGAATGGACGGGCCAACGCTGGGTAGTTTCCATATCGGCTGCCGAAGGTACGCCGAGCTTGGCGGAACAGGATCGCGCCGCCGAGGCCAAACGTCACGAACGCGCCCGCGCGCATCCGCTGATGCAAGCGGTTTTGATCGCTTTTCCCGATGCCAAATTGACAGCATTGCGGCAAAGAACTGTTGCACCGGTAGCGTCAAGCAGTG
>JBAVWC010000163.1:0-18791 GCA_049697595.1 Alphaproteobacteria bacterium | reverse complement strand
GACACGACTGTTACTTGCGCCCTGCCTCTAACGCGCTTACTCCGGCGGACGGGGCAAACACAGGTCGTGCGCACGACTCCGGCATCGGGAAGATTTTGCTGGTGTCTGCTTCTCATACTGAGGGTGTGCGAGCGCGATTTCTGCTGCATTAGAGATCGGCGGACAGCCCCCACCGCCTTAACCTTCAGTTAAGAGAGTCGGTGTCCACCACCTCGCCGAACATTTAAGCCCCGTCCTTTTTCAACAAACGCGGAAATTTCTTATTGAAAACAAAACCTCCACACCGCCATTGCTATCGCCTTCACGGTGCGCTTGTTTGCGATATGCTGGAAGATGCTGACAAAATCTTATCAGGCCACGACTAAATCCCGCATCGCGCCTGCAACCTTTTTTCTCCTGATTTTTTCTGCGCCAGATTCTTGAACGGGCGGCTTCCGCATGATTGCAACTATGGCCGGTTCAGAAAAAACGTCTTTACAGGAGGTGTGCCAGTAATGCCCTGTCACCCCACCGAAGGGGGTGGTGTGTCAGAGCAACTGGCGAGGGCGCTGCCCATCGACCCGTGACGCCGTGAAAATTTCTCAGAAATCTGTATTATTGGGGAATCGCCGCCAATGACCGTCCCCCACTGTGCCCTATAGTGCCCCCTTATCAGCAACTAATTTGTGGGACTATTTGTGGGACTGGCTCGGAATAATACAACTAACTATCTGATATTATTAATAAATATAGCAGTAATTGGCGGATGGGGTGGGATTCGAACCCACGGTGGGGTTGCCCCCACGCTAGTTTTCAAGACTAGATCCTTAAACCACTCGGACACCCATCCATACGCGGAACATATACATAGACCTGCGCGGTGTGAACAGAAATTCGCATGCCCTTGAAGGGTTAATTTCCGAAAGTGAAGGCGTAGGCTTCGAGGCCGGGGGTTGAGGGGCTGATTTCCAATAAGCCGTTTTGCGGGGTGGGTTGATTGATGAGCTCGTAGAGGGCGTGGCCGGTGACCGTTAGGGTGCTGTCTTGCGTATCTTTTCCGGCGTTGCTGGCTAAAACCTGTCCGTTCAGTTTAAGGATAATTTTTTGCGGCTGGGCGGAGGATGTGCCGAGCACGAGGAACACTTTTTTGGATGTGAAGTTCAGGCGCAAAACGTCATTGTTGCCAAGCGAGGTGATTTTCTCGTTTTCGACTTTCCATCTGCCGCCCAAAGTCCAGTGATGTTCGGGCAGCGTTTCGGCGGGTCGATAATTTGCGGTTCCTGATTTGAAAGTTGGCGTGCCGATGAAATGGTCGGCGCGGGCGGAGCCGAGATAGGTTTCAGTTGTTTCGCCGGGCCTTGTCGGGGTTGCGGCGGGGATTTCCAACGCTTCGGTCTTGCCTTTGATGCCGAGCAAATAGCGGATGTTGTTTTCGGTGATGTCGTAATCGCCTTCGCCGGAATGGGTATAGACCACCTGCCCCGTTTGATCGATCAGGTAATGCGCGGGCCAGAATTTATTCTGGAAGCTGACCCAGGTGGAAAGGTTGTTATCGACGGCTATGGGATAGGTGATGCCATAGCGCGTTGCGGCGGCTTTGATGTTGTCGATATTTTTTTCGAATTCAAATTCCGGCGAGTGGACGCCGATGATAACGAGGCCTTTGTCGCGGTAGCGACGATCCCACGCGGTGACATAAGGCAATGTGCGCACGCAATTGATGCAGGAATAAGTCCAGAAATCGATGAGGACGACTTTGCCTTTGAGATCGGCTAGCACCAGAGGGTTGCTGTTGATCCAGTCCTGAATGCCCGCCAGTTGCGGCTCGGGGTATGGGGTAGCCAAAGGTTTTTCGAGTTGGAAGGCGGGTTGCGGCGCGGGTTCGCTGGTTTGCGGTGCGGCGGGTTCGGGGCTTTGGAAGAACGCCATTATGTTGGAGGCGAAGCCGAGATAGATCGCGGAGAGGATGATGAGGATTGCGAATATTTTTCGTATTGCCGCTGTGTGCTGCGTCAGGAAGCCGAAACGTTTCATCAGGGTGCGGCCTGTCATTGCGATGACAAACATGGGGATGCCTGCGCCAAGCGCGAAGGCTACAGTGACGAGGATGCTTTGCAGATCAGTTTGCTGGCGGATGACTTGGACGAGGACTGCGGCGAGGATCGGCCCGGCGCAGGGAGTCCAGACGAGGCCGATGAGGCAGCCGATGACGACTCCGCTGAAAAATCCGCCTTTGGTGTCGGTGCCGAATTTGCTGCCAAAATTTGCGGCACCTTGAGTCAGGCGGCTGAAGGATTCCGAGAGTGTGTCGAAGAGGAGAATGAAGCCCAGCGTGAATAAGAGCGCCAGTGAGACGTAACGAATGGAATCCGTGTCTATGTGGAATGCCTCGACAAGCTGGCGCGAGAGGAGGACGAAGGCGCTGAAGGCGACGATGAACCCAGCGATGATGCCGAAGGGGCGGGATTTGCCGCCGTCGATCGAGGTTGAAAGAACGAGCGGCAAGACGGGGAGAATGCAGGGCGACAGAATAAGCGCCAATCCTTCAAGGAAGGCCGAGACGATATCGATAGCGTTCACGGCTTCACATAAAGAGCAGGAAATTCTTTTTGCAGCGCCGCTACTTTGGGCGTGTCGTTGGTTGCGATGTAGGGGTTGTCGGGGTGGAGGGTGGCGTAATTTTGGTGATAGCCCTCGGCTTCGTAGAACGCTTTAAGCGGTTCTAGTTTCGTGACGATTGGTTGCGGGAAAATTTTGGCGGCTTGGAGTTGCGCGATATAGGCTGCGGCGATTTTTTGCTGTTCTGGCGTCGAGAAGAAAATCGCGGAGCGGTATTGCGTGCCGTGGTCGGGGCCTTGGCGGTTTAATTCGGTGGGGTCGTGGGCGACGGAGAAGAATACTTTGAGAAGTTGTCCGACTGTTATTTGCGAGGGATCGTAGGTGATTTGCACGGATTCGGCGTGGCCTGTTGTGCCGGTGCTGACGATTTCGTATTGCGCCGTTGCCGATGAACCTCCTGCATAGCCGGATGTCGCTTGCGTTACGCCTTTGACATGCTGGAACACGGCTTGAACACCCCAGAAGCAACCTCCGGCAACAGTGATGCTGGCTGACGATGCCGTTTGCGCGAGCGGCGCGTCGAGTGTGGGGTCGGGCAGATTGACGGGTGTTGCGTTAGCGATGCCGCAGGCCATGATGCCTCCTATAAGCGTTGATATAAATTTGCCTCCGCTGCCCTTGAACATGATTTATCCTTCCTTATCCGGCACGAATTTCAGCGCGACGCCGTTGTTGCAATAGCGCAGGCCTGTGGGTTTGGGGCCGTCGTTGAAAACGTGGCCTTGATGACCACCGCAACGGGCGCAGTGATATTCGGTGCGCTCCATAAGAAGTTTGTGGTCGGTTTTGGTTTCGATGTGGCCTTCGATCTTGTCGAAGAAGCTGGGCCAGCCGGTGCCGCTGTCGAATTTCTGTTGCGTGGTGAACAGATCGAGGTCGCATCCGGCGCAGACGAATTTTCCGGCGCGGTGTTCGTTGAGCAAGGAGCTGGTGAAGGGGCGTTCTGTTCCTTCTTCGCGCAGGACATTGAATTGTTCGGGGGTCAGCATTTGTTTCCACTCCTGTTCGCTGTGGGTCATTTTTTCGATTGCTTGGGCGAAGGCCCTTGGCACGAGGCTTAGGAGCGCCAACGCGCTCGCGCTGCCGAGCAGGTTTTTGAGGAAGATGCGGCGGTTCATGAGGTTGGCCTTTTGGCTGGCAAATGGCGGGAAAGAGGACTGGATGAGTCTTTATACCACGCCCCCGCTCCCTCTCCAACATGGGGTTTGGGGGGATTTTTTGCGAGGGCTGTTTGGGCTTGCGTTACCCAAAACAACGTAACAGTTTGTTTTTTATATATAAAAATTTATGTCATTATTTTGGTAAGCGACACATTCGTGCAACAATTGACCCGTGAAACATATAAGCGTTATAAGGGCCTACATCTTAAATGTTAACAAATTTGGGAAGAATCGTGTCCGTACCTTTGCGCCAACAATTCGACGTTGCTCTTTACATCATCAAGCAGAAGCTGAAGGGCAATAAGCGCTATCCGCTCGTGCTGATGCTGGAGCCTTTGTTCCGTTGCAATTTGGCTTGCGCCGGATGCGGGAAGATCGACTATCCCGATGACATTCTCAATCAGCGGTTGACGGTTGAGGAAGCCTTGAGCGCGGTCGATGAATGCGGCGCGCCGATTGTTTCCATTCCCGGCGGCGAACCTTTGCTGCACCGCGAAATGCCGCAGATCGTCAAAGGACTTATCGCCAAGAAGAAATACGTCACGCTTTGCACCAATGCGTTGCTGATGGAAAAGAAGCTCGACCAATTCGAACCCTCGCCTTACTTTAATTTCTCGGTGCATCTGGACGGCGATAAGGGCGACCACGATCATTCGGTTTGTCAGGACGGCGTTTATGTAAAGGCCGAAGCAGCGATCAAGGCTGCGCTTGCCAAAGGTTTCCGCGTCAACATCAATTGCACTTTGTTTAATAACGCAGTGCCGGAACGTATTGCCAATTTCTTTGACCACATGATGGATATCGGATTGCACGATATTACAGTGTCGCCTGGCTATGCTTATGAACGCGCTCCCGATCAACAACATTTTCTCTCGCGCGCCGCGACCAAGACGATGTTCCGCGATCTTTTCCGTATGGGCAAAGAACGCGTTAAAGCGGGCAAAGCCAAATGGCGTTTCAGCCAGTCGCCTTTGTTTATGGATTTCCTGGCGGGCAATCAGACCTATGAATGCACGCCTTGGGGCTTGCCGACGCGTAACGTGTTCGGCTGGCAGCGGCCTTGCTATTTGCTCGGCGAAGGTTACGCCAAGACATACAAGGAATTGATGGAAACGACCGAGTGGGACAAATACGGCACCGGGCGTTATGAAAAATGCGCCGACTGTATGGTTCATTGCGGCTATGAGCCGACTGCTGCGAACGATGCTTTCTCGAAGCCGTGGAAAATGCTGTGGCTGGGATTGCGCGGGATCAAGACATCAGGCGCAATGGCCAAGGAAATTGATTTGTCCAAACAGCGTCCGGCCGAATATGTTTTCAGCAAGCATGTTCAGGAAGTAACGGAAAAAATCCACGCGAATAAACTGGCGGCGGCGAATGCCAAGGCCGTGGAAGAAGCGGCGGCGGAATAATCATTCGTTGATAAGGTGTTATCGTTCAACGCGCCTTGTGTTTTCAGCGCAGGCCCGTTTTCTTTACACATTGTTAATCATAAAATTTGAAATGGTTTTTAGCAGCAATTTAGGGTATAATGTAACTGTATTTAGTTTTGAAGAATGGCAGCATAAGAGGATTTGATTATGTTTCACTCTGGCCTCCGGCTCCTCGGGATCCAACACTCGCTCGTCAGCGACCCACTCTTGGGGACCGTCGGAACGGTCATGGCTGTGGAAGCTGTCGGCAAAGGGATTGGAAAATTTGTCAACTCTGTAACGGGTAACGATATAAAGACCGTCCAGCAGCAGAGCGCAGATCAATACAGACAACCGGGTCAACGACACAATATAGCTCCTGTTTTCTGAGCATATCCGGCGTTTGCCGTGCGCGCTTTGCGTTTCCTTAACCGTAAAATTTAATCAGTATTTTAGAATCCCTGTTTAGAATGGGGTTGTCGGCTTGTTGCGTGCGCCGTTGTTCTTCATTTAAGGATGACATCATGTATGTTCAGGAAATGGCCAACGATATTTCCGCGCTGGGCATAGGCAGCAAGAGCAGCCCTGAGATCAAAGCTGAACTGACGCGATTTGCGAAGGGAGATTTCTCGGACGTTCCGTTCGGGCAAATGGGCTTACGCTTTAAAGGCATTACGCCGGCGGAGATGGAACGAACGGCGAAGAATGCGTTGTCGATGATAGACAAGGATTTCGGCGGCGACGCGCATGTGGGCTTGCAATCACTGCAAGCCGTTATCAAGGAAACTCATTTCGGCAATCTTGATTTCAACGAGCTGGTCGAAACCGGAAACGCGGATCGGCTCATGCAGTTGGAACGTCAAAACCCGCAGGCGTTTTTCAACGTCGCCAAATATCAATATAGCAGCCAGCAGCAGTTGGGCCAAATGCTCGACTCCGTGGGGGCTCCGGGTCAAACGGTGCCGGTGGCGCATCAGCAATCGGCGTTCAACCAGATGCCGGGGGCTCATGACCCTCACAGGGCTTCGTTGAAAACAGGAGAGATCGCAGCGCCGCAGCAAGAAGCAAGCCTTGGAGCGAAACCAACCACAGCGCCGCATGCACAGCAAATTGCGAGCAACAAGACCCCTATTCGCTCTAAATTTGCGCCGATGAATACGGCGTGAGCGACTAACCTAAAGCCTGAACGACACTGTCGAACAAATAATTCCCGTCCGTGCTGCCTTGCAATTCTTCCACCGCGTCTTCGGGATGCGGCATCATGCCGAGGACGTTGCGTTTCTCGTTGAAAATTCCGGCGATGTCGTTGATCGAGCCGTTGGGATTTTCACGATAGCGGAAGGCGACCTGGCCTTTGTCTTCGATCTTTTTCAGCGTTTCGGATTCGGCGAAATAATTGCCGTCGCCGTGGGCGACGATCACGCGCAAATCTTGGCCTTTTGTGCACAGGCGGGTGAAATCGCTGTCGGTGTTTTCGACGCTGAGAGTGACAGGCTTGCAGACGAATTTCAGGCTTTTGTTGCGCAACAGGATGCCGGGCAACAGGCCGGATTCACAAAGAATTTGGAACCCGTTGCAGATGCCCCAGACGCGCACGCCCTGATCGGCGCGGGCTTTGACTTCCTGCATGATCGGCGCGTGGGCAGCCATTGCGCCGGTGCGCAGATAATCGCCATAGGAAAAACCGCCGGGAAGGACGATAAGATCGACCTTGGGCAGGGTTTTGTCGGCGTGCCAGACGATATGCGGTTTATGGCCCGTGGCGCGTTCCAGCGCCAGAGAGGCATCGCGCTCGCGGTTCGAGCCGGGGAAAACGACGATTGCGGATTGCATGGGGTATCTGCCCGAATTAAGTGGAAACCGTGGGCAACTTAGGGCATTTTTCGGGAGAGTGGAAGCTTTTCAATCGAGTTAGCCCGTCATTTTTGTACCCTTATGTCCCGTCTTTCTACATCCGATCATTTAAGCCTTGGCAACAAATTGCGGTTGCTGAATTGGGGCATGATTGTCCTGATCGTTACCATTGGCTTGATCGGGGTGGCGTTGCTTTATTCGGCGGGGGGGAAAAGCTGGTCGCCCTGGGCGGGGCCGCAGTTGGCGCGGTTTGCGGTCGGGTTGTGTTTGATGATGGCGATTGCTTTGACCGATGTGCGGGTTTGGCTGCAATACGCCTATCCCATGTATGGGGTTATGCTGTTCCTGCTGGTTGTCGTCGAGGTAATGGGCCATATCGGAATGGGGGCGCAGCGGTGGATTAATCTGGGCTTCTTTGTCATTCAGCCTTCGGAATTGATGAAGATTACGCTGGTGCTGGCCTTGGCCAAATATTTCCACAGTCTTTCTCTGGAAGATATCGGGCATCCGATCAAGCTGGTAGCGCCGCTGGCAATGGTTTTGGCCCCGGTCGGGCTGGTGCTGTTGCAACCGAATTTGGGAACGGCTTTGCTTCTGACCTTGGCGAGCGGTGCGATTTTCTTTGCCGGAGGCGTACGCTGGTGGAAATTCGTTATCGTCATTGCCATTGCCGCCGCGATTTTGCCGGTTGCGTGGCATCATTTGCATGATTATCAAAAAGCGCGGTTGATGACTTTTATGGACCCCAATGCCGATCCGCTGGGGCACGGGTATAATATTTTACAGTCGAAAATCGCGCTGGGTTCGGGCGGGTTGTTCGGTCGCGGGTTCGGTCAGGGGACGCAAAGCCAGTTGCAGTTCCTGCCCGAAAAACACACCGATTTTATCTTTGTCGTTTTGGCCGAGGAATTTGGTATGTTCGGGGCTTTGTTTTTGCTGTTCCTCTATTTCCTGCTGATTGCTTATGGATTTATTATCTCGATGACTTGCCGCAACCAATTCGGGCGGTTGGCGGCTTTTGGGCTGACGGTGACGTTTTTCCTTTATGTGTTCGTGAATGTGGCAATGGTCACGGGGACTATTCCGGTGGTGGGCATTCCCCTGCCCCTTGTTTCCTATGGGGGAACGGCGATGCTGACGCTTTTGATCGGCTGCGGCGTGCTTTTGAGCATATCGGTGCATCGGGAGATGCGAATTTCGCGGACGGGGATGAGCGAGTAATCCCTTGTCTTAAAACAATCTTATATCACATTGAATGTATTGCTTTTTTGCGCAGAATTTACCATAATGGGGGGCACTTAACGGCTCTTGCCCCTTCACACCTATGTCCTCACATCCTCCTGTTCCCAGCGTTGGGCGATTTACCGGGATTGTTCTCGGGTTGGTGGTCTTTGTCTGCGTGACGATGATCGGGGGCACCGGCTATTTGAAATATCAGCTTGATGTCGCGCAAACGGTATTGGCTGCGCCCGACAGCGCGTTGGGCGGCGACCAGGGGTTGTTCGACAGGCTGCGGCGCGATTTGGGGTATGGGGGATTTCTCGGCCTCGCGCAGAATTATGTTTCGACGCATGACGCTTCGGGTTTTGCCGAGATGAAGGCGCATGTTAAATCCGCCGATGAAATTATCACCCACCTGCCCGACAAGACAACCGCCGAAACGCGGCATGAGCTGGTTTCTATCGTCGCCGTTTATGACACCGCGTTGCAGAAGATCAGCGCGCCGCCGGGGGATGCGCTCAGCGATTTTTCGGCCTCCGACCTCGCGCCGCTTTATGCGACGCTGCCTATTCTTGATGCGCGGGTGAGCGGGGCCAATGCCGAGGCGCGCTTTGCCGCGCAGAACAAAATGCAGTTCTGGGCGATGTTGCTGACTTTGGTGAGCTGGTGCAGTTTGATTATCGCGGCGGCTTGCGCGGCGGGGATTTATTTGACTTTGCGCGACAAGCATTCAGCACCGATGCGGGCATTGGCGCAGAGCGTTCAGAATATGTCGCGCGGCGATATGCGTACCGCCATTTGGGGAACCGAGCGGCAGGATATGATCGGCGAGTTAGCGCGCGCGGTCGATATGGCGCGTTATCACTTCAGCCATTTGCCCGATTTGTCGCTGCTGAGCGAACAAGGGCCTGTGCGCATGCGTTTTGAAGGCGGCACGCGGTCGCTGTTCGAGGCGATGATGAAGGCAATTTCCAGCGACTCGGAGAATATCCGCGAGCAATCGTCGAGCCTTTCCGGTGCCGTAACGCAGCAGAGAGAAGCGATTGCCGCGATGTCGCAAAAAGTCGAAATGGTTTTACAAAATATTCTGCAACACGGGCAAAATGGCGATCAGCAAATTCGTCAGGCTATTCACGATATGGTGGGTTCGGCCGAAGGATTGAAGAACGCGCATGCGCATGCCGCCGATCAATTGAACCGCCTGATCCCTCACATTCAGGACCGCGCCACGAGTATGGGCGAGATCGCGCAGATCGCAGGCAAACAGATCGGCCATACGATACAGGCTTTGTCTGCGAGCGAGTTGGGTTTGAAGACCAATGCCGAAAATGCGAAAGAAACATTGATCAAGCTGGCCTCGACCGCCGACGATTTAGGCGAGCGGCTGTTTGGTGCTATCAATCTGCTACAAGCGAGCGGCAAGGTTCTGGCCGAAACGACGGAAGATATTCGAGGGCGGTTCGGCGAACATCCTGCGGCGCAGACAGTCGATTTGACGCCTTTGACCGAAAGGCTGGAGGAAATCACGAACCGGCTTACGGCTTTGCAAACGACAGTGGATCGGGCACCGGAAACGCAGCCCGTGCCTATGCTGCCCGATTTCGATATGGACAAACTCGGACAGGGGATTGTGTCGGATATCGAGCAACTGATTTCCTCGCGCATCGATCCGAAATTCGCCGCGATAGGGCAAAGCCTTGCGCAAAACGGCGTCGATGCTGCCGTCAAGATCAATACGGCGTTGATGGAGTTGAGCGACAGGATAGGCGCTTTGTCTGTAAGTCTGCCCGACGAGCTGCGCCATACTTTGCAAGAAGATATGCAGCGGCTTTCGGCGCAAATCGATGTGGCGGCAATCGGCGAGAAAATTATGGCTTTGCAAGCGGGATTGGAAAAACCCGCCGCTTCGCCTTTGCCCGAAGCTCAGATAAAGGATTTGTGGCAGCAATTATCGTCGCAGATCGAAGCCTCGCGCGTCGATATCGCGCGGACGGTTCAAAAAGATGTCGGCGGCATGCTGCCCATCTTCGAGCAGACTTTGGCCGCCGTTCAACGCACTGTCGAAATATCGCAGTCTGAAATGATGAAACCCGCGCCCAGGCTGAGTTATACGATGCCGCCGGAGTTACAACAGCAGTTGCTCGATCAATGGATGCAGATGTCGGCCCAGATCGAGGCTTCGCGCACCAGCCTTGTGGAAGCGATTTCAGACCAGATCGATAAAATGGAAACAAGACTGGCGGGAAAAAACCCCACCCCCCTGTCGAAAACCGCCGCCGATTACGCGACGCAGCGGCAGATCGAGCAGCAGACGCAGATTTTGTCGGAACTTGTCGCAACACTCGGCGTGATCGACGAGCATATGCAGCAGATCAAATCGGAGATGCATGTGGCGGCATCCGGCAGGCTGCATTAAAAAATCAGATAAACTTGCTGATTGCCTTTAGGGACTCCAGCGCCCTGCGCGATCCGCGCATGACTCCGAACAGATCGACGATTTGGAGCGGGTGGAAAAGCAGATATTTCAGCGCGCGCCAGACATTCACGCTGCCGTCATCGGCAATCGCCGCTATGATAAGAGGCGGCAAGTTCATCACGGAATCGTCGCAAACGGCGCGCACGACGATCATCGGGATTCTGGTTTCTGCGGCGACTTCGGCGACGCATTGGCTTTCCATATCGACGATTGCGCAGCCGGTATTTTGATGAAGCGCGCTTTTTTCCGCTATCGTCCCGATAAGCGTTTCGGAGCCATAGACGCTGCCACGGTTGGCTTGCGGTATTTTGCTGGCGAGCTCGCGGCCCCAGGCTTCGTCGCAAAGCCACTGCCCTTTGGCAGACGCCACGCGCGTGCCGACGAAAATTGCGCCGAGGCAAACGGAAGAATCCAGCGAACCAGATATGCCGAAACTCATTAATCTTGTGGCCCCTTGCGCAGCCAATTCCCAAGTGAGATCGCGCGCCTTCGACGGGTTCGCGGCGGCACAGGCGACGACAGCGCCTTTGATCTTGCGGGCGATTCTGGCTTCGGACTCGAGGCCGCAGAGGATACCAAGCATTTTTTACATTCCATAAAGAACCGGCGCAGCGTTGCCCGATTTCAAATGACGATAGCGCGATAAGGCCCATTGCGGGAAAAATGATTTATAGCCGTGATAACGCAGGTAAAACACACGCGGGAAACCGACTGCCGTGTAATATTCTTCGTCCCAGGTGCCGTCGGGTTTTTGCGTGTCGGCCAGCCATTTGATGCCGCGCGTCACTGCCTCACCGTCGGCCTCGCCCGCCGCCATAAGGGCGATGAGGGCCCAGGAGGTTTGCGCGGGTGTGCTGACGGCGCATTCGCCCCGTTTGGCTTTTTGCTCCGGCGTGTCGCTCCAATAGGTCGCACCGTCTTCGCCCCAGCCGCCGTCGGCGCGTTGCTTGGAGACCAGCCATTCGACGGCGCGGCGGATCATGCGGTCTTGCGGGTCGATGCCGATTGCGTTCAGGGCGCATAAGACCGACCAGGTGCCATAGATATAATTGGTGCCCCAGCGACCGAACCAGCAACCTTCGTCTTCCTGATCGCCGCGCAGATATTCTATCGCGGCGGCGACTTGCGGGTGGTCTTTGGCGTAGCCGAGTTGGGCGAGCATGCCAAGGCAGCGCGCCGAGACATCGGCGCTGGGCGGGTCGAGCAACGCTCCGTGATCGGCAAAGGGAATGTGGTTGAGATAGTAATAGCTGTTATCGGCATCAAACGCGCCCCAGCCGCCGTTTTTCGATTGCAGCCCCAGAACCCATTCCGCGCCGCGTTCGATTGTTTCGCGGTATTTCTGGCGGTCGAAACGGTCGAGAGCCATAACGACAACCGCCGTATCGTCGAGATCGGGATAATAGGCGTTGTTATATTGGAAAGCCCAGCCGCCCGGGCGAACATTCGGACGCCAACTGGCCCAATCGCCGACGACATCGAGGATTTGGCGTTCAACGAGCCAGTTGCAGGCTTTTTCCAGAACATCGCGTGGGGCGTTGGCTTCTTGCAATGAATGGAGGGCGAGCGCCGTGTCCCAAACGGGTGACAGGCAGGGCTGGCAATAAGAGCGTTCCGGCGTATCGATGACCAGTTTATCGACCGATTGGCGGGCGATTGCATAGTCGGGATGATCGGGGGCGTAGCCGAGGCAATCATACATCATGACCGAATTGGCCATTGCCGGGTAAATCGCGCCGAGCCCGTCTTCGCCGTTCAGGCGTTCCTTGATCCAAGCGACGGCTTTGTCGATAGATTTCTGGCGCAGGCCACGCGGCATTTTAGGTTCCAGCACGCGCAGGATTTTGTCGAGGACTTCAAAAACCGGAGTGAACGGCGAATGCGTGGCGTTGCCGGGCCATTTTTTGACTTGTTCGGGAGACGTGACAAAGATTTCGTCGATGCGGATATTTTTAGGGTTTTTGGCTTGCGGTTTTTTTTCCATCAGCACCAGCAAAGGCACGATAACGGTGCGCGACCAATAAGCGACTTTGCTGAGATGGAACGGGAACCATTGCGGCAAGAGCATGATTTCGACTGGCATCACCGGGACAGCGCGCCACGGCACCGCGCCGAACAGTGCGAGCTGGATTCGGGTGAAGACGTTGCTTTTTTCGGCACCACCAAAAGCGAGGATCGCTTCGCGCGCGCGCTTCATATGCGGGGCGTCGGGATCGTCGCCGACACATTTCAGGGCGAAATAGGCTTTGACGCTGGTGCTGATATTGAATGCGCCGTGGGGGAAGAGCGGCCAGCCGCCGTGGTCTTCCTGAATGCCGCGCAGATAGACGGCCATACGGTTATGCAACGGCTGGTTAACGGTGCCGAGGAAATGGTCGAGCAGAATATACTCAGCCGGGATCGTCGCGTCGGCTTCGAGTTCGAACGCCCAGTGGCCGTCGGCGCGTTGTTGACGCAGCAACGCATCGACGCTGCGATCAGTCGCAGCGCCTACATCGGTATGAGCATAAAGGCGCGCAGCCGCGCCCGAAGAAGTGTTCAGCATTTTTGCCAATATCGTTGAATTTCCAAGCAGCGGAGAATGCGCGAAAACGGGGCTGGAGACAAGAATTTTTGGGAATGGGGCAATGTCTTATATTCGCTATTGTTTTCTTGATGGCGGGCAACCGCCCCCTCCCCTCGCGGAGCCCCAACCTGCAACACTTGGGTCGGCTCAGTTCCGCGCCTCCCGCAAGGGGAGGAGAACAGGATTGCTCGGGTGGCAAAAGAGCTATTCATAAGGCGAAATAGCGTAGGCGAACCAGAATTGGGCCAGGGATTCGGCGAAGCCTTGGAATTTGCCGAAGTCGAGGGGTTTGACGACATAGCCGTTGGCGTGCATCTGGCGGCAATCGGAGATGTCCTTATCCGCGCGCGAGGTGGTCAGAATAATCACGGGAATGTTCCATAATTTTTTATCTTCTTTTATTTCCTGCAAGACTTCGATGCCGCTTTTCCGGGGCAGATGGAGGTCGAGGAGGATCAGGTCGGGCAAGGAGCCTTCGCTACGAAGCATTTCCAGCGCGTGTTCTCCGCTTTCGGCTGCCGTGACATGACAAGGTATTGTCGTCGCGCCGAAAGCTTTTTTGGTGAGGAGAACATCGGCGACGTTGTCCTCGACCAGCAATATCTCCGCGGCTCTTTTTTTGCTTACGACTGTGCCGATTGTCATGACTAACCTTTAGGCCATGTGAAATAAAAAGTGCTGCCTTGTCCTGGGGTCGAAACGCACCAGATCTTGCCGGAATGATTTTCAACGATCCTTTTGCATACCGTCAAGCCGAGGCCCGTACCGGCGTATTCCTGCTGGCTGTGCAGGCGCTTGAAGGGTTCAAAAATCCTTATCAGATGTTTGGCGTCGATGCCGATGCCGTTATCGGCAACGGAGAACAGCCACGACTCGCCTTGATCCTTGGCCGCAACATGAATGGTAGCGGGAATGTCGTGCTGATGATATTTAAGCCCGTTGCCGATAAGGTTTTGCAGCAGGCGCAGAAACTGTACCGGGTCGCCATTAATCTGCGGCAGCAGGTCGCTGGTAACCTTGGCATTGTTTGCGGCGATGCTGGTGAGAAGATTTTGCAGGGCATGTTCGAATTCATTGCGGGCGTCGAATAATTCCGAATGCGTCGGCCCCTTGCCGACGCGGGCATATTCCAGCAGATCAGTCACCATTGTTTGCATGCGCGATGCGGCATCGCGGATCAGGTTCAGGTATATTTTGCCTTGATCGTCGACAGCATTTTTGTATTCGGTCAGGATTAGCTCGCTGAAACTGTTGAGCGTGCGCAGCGGTTCCTGCATATCGTGCGAGGCGACATAGGCGAAGCGTTCGAATTCTACGTTTGAATCCGTCAGCTTTTCTATCAGGCATTCGCGCTCGGTCAGGGCGCGTTTGCGTTCGGATATATCATGGACCGTGCCGCAGAACATAACTTGCCCGTCGATTTCGAATTCGTTCACGGAAAGGTCGAAGGGAAAAACAGAACCGTCTTTGCGCTTGCCCTGAACCTCGCACCGAAGGCCGCTGACGCTCTTTTTTTCGGCCCTTAGAATGAGATGTTTTTCCAGATAGTCGAAATATTTGTCGCGATCCGCCTCGGCCATAAGCATGGAAACGTTTTTGCCGATAACCTCGTCCGCTTTATAGCCGAATAATTCTTCGCAAGCGGGGTTGTAGTTTTGTACAAGGCCTCTGTCGTTGATCGTTATCAGCCCATCGACAAGATGGCCGATAACGGCATCGAGGAATATTTCGTGATTGGTTATGGAATGTTGTTGGGCCCTGATCTGCGTGATGTCTTTACTGATGCCCGCATAACCGATCATCCTGCCCTGCTCATCCTTGATGGGCACGATGCTGCTAAGTGCAGGAAAACGCGAACCGTCTTTGCGGATGAATGTCCATTCCCTATCCTCGGCCCCGGTTAGCTGGATTCTTTTGGCAAATTCATGAAATCCCTGCTCGACCGGCGTGCCGAGCTGTATGCTGAGATCACGCGCATATTGCCGGAGTTCTTCCGAGTCGTGCCAGACTTCCGACATGCGCTGGCCGATAACTTCGGCGGCGCTGTAGCCCAGCGATTTTTCCGCGGCGGCGTTAAAGAAAATAATATGCCCCTCCTCATCGGCGGCGATTACCATAAAGATAGGATTGCGCAATATGGCATTAGCAAGCTGCGAGGGAGTGGCAGGGCCGAGAGCAGGTAAGTATGCGGCCTGAGAAAGAGCGGAGACTGACATGTTGTTACCTCTCTTCCTGAGTTTCGTTAGACAGCTTTTTTTGATATGCGGCGCAAAAAGTTGACAGGATCGTCTTGACGCTTTCGGCGTTCACGGATTTCGTCAGATAGCCCTGTATGGGGAGATCGTAGGTTTGTTTCACATATTTGAAATTGGATTGGATCGTGACGAGGACGATTGGGATCGAGCGAATCGGCGCGGGAGATGCCGCGAGGCATTCGAGAATTTCGAAGCCGTCGATGCCGGGCAATTCCATGTCGAGAAAAATGATGTCGGGCAGTTTTTCATGCACCGCCTTTTCGAGATAAGGAAGAACATCGTCGCCGTGATCTATGCGATTGAGCGTGTAAGGAACTTGGGAGGCGTTGAGAGCATCCAGCATCATCAGCGCATCCCCATAATTATCTTCGACCAGCAGAATGTCGATCTGGCAGCCGCAGTTGGCCGCTATGGGCAAACCGGTATTTGGAGACTGGCTATTTTGCGCATGATTGCCGCCGTGCAAAACGCTCATAGCTTCCTCCGTTTCAGTCACACGACAGCGCAGCTTGCCGTTCGACATAGGTTTTGGCTCACGGTCAGGACAGTCCAACATATCCGTCGTTTAAATTGGTTAAAACGGCATAATCCCGTAACGGGCCTAAAGCTCAATAAAACCAAGAATTTATTAAGTAACATTGTGTCGCTAAATTTGACTTTTTATTAGGGTATTTTACCTTATGGTGGCGTCCTCGACCTACCGAGGCATGTTTTCTTAACCAGGTGAGTTTCTTATGTGCGGCATTGTTGGAATGATTGGTACGCGGGCTGTTTCTCCCCTTCTTCTGGATGGGTTGAGGCGGTTGGAATATCGCGGGTATGACAGCGCGGGCATCGCCACTTTGGTCGCGGGCAAGATCGAAACGCGGCGGGCGGAGGGTAAGCTGGATCGGCTGGCGTTGCGTCTGGTGGAACAACCCCTGCCCGGCAATGTCGGCATCGGTCATACGCGGTGGGCGACGCACGGAAAACCGACGGAAGCCAACGCGCATCCGCATGTGACGGACAAGGTTGCCGTCGTTCATAACGGCATCATCGAAAATTACCGCTCCTTGCGCGACGAGCTGGAAAAGAAGGGCTGCGTCTTTACGTCGGAAACAGATACCGAAACAATCGCGCATCTTATCAGCGATCATCTGCGTCAGGGCATGACGCCGCAACAGGCAACATCGACAGCGTTGAAACGTTTGGAAGGCGCTTTCGCAATCGGCGTGTTGTTCGCAGGGCACGATGATTTGCTGATCGGCGCGCGACGCGGGAGCCCTTTGGCGCTGGGATACGGCGACGGCGAAATGTATTTGGGTTCGGACGCTCTGGCCTTGGCTCCCTTGACCAACCGCATTGCCTATCTGGAAGAAGGCGATTGGGCGGAATTGCATGCGAACAAAGTTATCATTCACGATGCCGATGACAAGATCGTGGAGCGCAAGATCCATATCACCTCCCTGTCGGGCGCGATGATCGGCAAAGGGCAATATCGCCATTTCATGCTCAAGGAAATTTTTGAACAGCCTGTTGTTATCGGCGATACTTTGTCGGCCTTAACGACGCCTGACGATGCTTTGGCGATGCCCGCGATGCCGTTCGATTGGACAAACGTGCCGCGCATTACGATTGTCGGTTGCGGAACAGCTTCCTATGCCGGGCTGGTCGCTAAATACTGGTTCGAACAATTGGCGCGTTTGCCGGTCGAATTGGATATCGCTTCGGAATTCCGTTACCGCGAAGCGCCGATGATCGCGGGCGGTGTAACGATTGCCGTGTCGCAATCGGGGGAAACGGCGGATACGCTCGCTGCATTACATTATGCAAAGGCGCAGGGGCAGAAAATTTTATCGGTCGTTAATGTGCCGCAAAGTTCAATTGCGCGGATTTCCGATGTTGTCGTGCCGACGCTGGCGGGGCCGGAGATCGGCGTGGCTTCGACCAAAGCTTACACGACGCAATTGACCGTGTTGTTGTGTCTGGCGGTTGCGGCGGCTGAAGCTCGCGGCACGATAGACCGGGCAAGATCCAAGGCGATTTTGCATGCGTTGCGCGAAGTGCCGGCGCAAATCAACGCGATTTTGCGCGACGAGCATCATATACAGGAACTGGCGCAGCATTTGAGCGAGGCGCGCGATGTTTTGTATATGGGGCGCGGATTGCTGTACCCGATTGCGATGGAAGGGGCTTTGAAGCTCAAGGAAGTTTCATATATCCACGCGGAAGGTTATCCGGCGGGAGAGATGAAGCACGGGCCGATTGCCCTGATCGACGATAATATGCCTGTTGTTTTCCTTGCGCCCAGCGATGCGCTTTACGACAAGACGGCGTCGAACATTCAGGAAGTCGTTGCGCGCGGTGGAATGGTTATTCTGATTTCCGACAAGAACGGCATCGCCAAAGTCGGGGTGCAAACTTATTGGAACATCACCCTACCCAATGCCGACCCCGTCGTTTCGCCTTTGCTTTATTCGGTTCCGGTGCAATTGCTGGCTTATTATACTGCTATCGCCAAAGGCACCGATGTTGATCAGCCGCGTAATTTGGCGAAGAGCGTGACGGTGGAGTAGAGGAATTCCTGGGGTACCGTTATTCTCGACCCCCACAAAAACAGGAGCCATCCCTATGGCCATTACGGAATGTAGTCCGGATAGATTAAAACAGTGCATCAAAAATGGACTGGCTTGGTTGTCCGTTCCAGCGGTTCTGTCTTTTGTTGTTGGGTGCGTGACTTCAATCTGGCCATTCAGTGTTTTATTGTTATTTCCGCTGGCAATCCCAATTCTTACGGGGTGGGCGGTTTCTTTCTTAATGAAAACAGTTCGATTAGCTTGGAAGAAGGATGTCGCTGCAAGTCTTGCGTTCTTATGTGTTTTTGCTATCTCGCTCCCTGCAATGAAGGTGTGTTTTCAGGCCGGGGATTATGTGCATGTTGCGGTGCTTTACCCTCATTACCTTAGCAAGATTAGCGATCCCGTAAACAATCCTAGCCCTATTGATTTTCCGTGGGATTCATCGGGAATGCCCGGCAGTTCACAATTAGAGAGAACATTAGAGTACGACGGAAGCGATAGACTGATGCAAAATGTCGGCTCAATCAAGGTTCAGGAAAATCCTGAGATTTGGGAAACGACCAGACATCTTATCGGTCATTTTTATTTGTTTGAGACTGTTTATAACTAAGAATGTGCGTGACGGTGGAGTAGTGACTAAAAACACAACACCGCAACCCCTCACCCGTCTCGCGCAAGGGCGCGAGCCACC
>JBAVWC010000162.1:0-2386 GCA_049697595.1 Alphaproteobacteria bacterium | reverse complement strand
AGGATGTTATTGCTAGTGCTGAATCTACTCATTGGAAACGTGCTATTGATGAAGAAATAGAATCGCTAAATGAAAACGATACGTTTCGTTATGTCAAAAGATCAAGCCTACCTGCTGATGTCAACATTATGGATTATCGTTGGTTGTTTCGTGTCAAGCTTAATTCTAGTGGTAAGGTAGAAAGGTACAAAGCTCGTTTAGTTGCTAAAGGCTTTACTCAAAAGGAAGGTATTGATTACAATGAAACTTTTGCTCCTGTCGTTAAGTATAAAAGTCTTAGAATTATTTTAGCCTTAGCTTATATGCTGAATTATGAGCTAAAACAGATGGATGTTATTACTGCTTTCCTCAATGCTAAGCTAGATGAAGATGTTTACATGCATGTACCTGAAGGATTCAACTCCAGTAAAGGTGATGTATTAAAACTTAACAAAAGCTTATATGGCACCAAGCAAGCACCTCACATGTGGAATGATGCACTGAATGCATTTATTGTTTCGATTGGTTTTACTCGCTTGGCAAGCGACACATGTGTGTATGTAAAACGTACTGTTTCTGGTAATATGATTGTTATCAGTATATTTGTGGATGATATTGTAAGTGCTTATGCTAGTGTAGATGAAAGGGAATGGTTAGTGGTAAAGAAGCTTTTCTTATCCAAATATAAAATGAAAGACTTAGGTGATGTGAGCTGGATACTTGGTATGAAGCTGACTCGTGATCGTGTCAAAGGGGTGCTCTCTCTTGATCAATCACTTTATCTCAATAAGGTATTAGCTCGTTTTAATATGTTAGACTGTAAACCATTACCTACTCCTGAATCAACCTTAAAATTAACTATGCATCAATGTCCTACTACTGATGAGCAGAAAGCCAAAATGGTTGATGTGCCTTATGAGTCTGCTGTTGGTTCACTTCTATATGCTGCTATTGGTACTCGTCCTGATATTGCTCATGCTGTCAATGGTATTAGTAAATTTATGAAAAATCCTGGTCAAGCTCACTGGTTAGCTGCTAAACGTATACTTAGGTATATCAAAGGTACTGTCAACAAAGCTTTAGTGTTTACATCTAAAGGTATTACTGGTAATGAACTATATGTATCTGCTTATAGTGATGCTGATTGGGCTGGTGATATTGATGATAGAAGGTCAACTACTGGTTATGTAGTACGATTAGGTGATAGTAGTGTGATATGGAATACTAAGAAACAAAAGACTATTAGTTTATCAAGTGCTGAAGCTGAGTATATGGCTTTAGCATCTGTGACTCAAGAAGTCAAATGGGTCAATCAATTCTTGTGTGAATTGCTTTTGCCTTGTATGAAATTGTCCTTGTGTATGTCAGTGTATGTAGATAATCAAGCTGCTATCCTTATCAGTAAGAATGATGTTTATCATGATCGTACTAAACATATCGATATTAGGTATCATTTTATTCGTAATGCTATTAAGAGTAATCTTTATAAGATAGAATGGGTTCCTACTGACAAACAATTAGCTGATGGCTTTACAAAACCTTTATCAACAATAACCTTTACAAAATTATTCGCTTCCGTTATGAATCAACCACCATAAGCTATCTCGAGCTCATATGTATGTATATTGTATATCTGTCTATATGATTTGTATTCATGTATTCAATTTTGGTTTGTGACTTTGTCTTGTTTTGCTATATCTGCGATGTCTAGTGTAGCAAGTTAGTTTGTTTTGTGTTTGTTACACAGTATATGCATGTTGTGTTACATATATGTGTTGTATCATGTGAGCCCACACGTCCAATGTCAGGGGTGCATTGCACGGACTTAAGTATGTGGTAATGTGATATGATGCATAGTGTAGTACAATGGGTATGTAATGTGTGACTGTAGTTTTGTTTGCAAGTTTTGTTGTGTATGACTAGTACTGTATGTCATAACAATGTCTTTTGTGTTTGTCTGTTTTTGTTTGTACCATTTATGTTCTATATGTCTGTACTCGTTAAGGGGTGTGTTGAAATAACTCATACATACATATTTGATCACCATTGTATCTGTTTGATCCTACACGTGTTATGGACCTGCTGTGTACTGTCTGCTGTGTACTGTGTACTGTGTACTGTGTACTGTGTACTGTGTAGTGTGTAGACAGTGTACTGTTGATACTGTGAATCAAGATATTTTGTAGCTATGTGATGTATATTCCTTGTAGATACTGTATGTCTTGTATGCAACATATCTGTTCACTTCTTCATGTAGTCTACTCTCTCTATTGTACTGTTTATGTTTTAATCTTATATTAAAATATATCAATTGTTATCCTTTACATATACACTCTGCTTACTTAGTACTTTTGTTTTTACTAAGTATTTTAACACCTTTGCTAGCACTATATCTACTGTATGACAT
>JBAVWC010000161.1:0-1552 GCA_049697595.1 Alphaproteobacteria bacterium | reverse complement strand
TGCGGATATCGACGGCTCGCGCATCGTCTGGGCTCGCGATCGGGGCGAGTCCGAAAACGCACGGCTGCGGCAGTACTTTTCGTCGCGCGATGCCTGGATGGTAGACACCAACGTTTCCCCCGCCGTTTGCCGCAAATACTGACTTCGAGACAAGCTACCATCGATTCCAGGAGGAAACGATGAACATCGGAATCATCGGCAGCGGGCCGGTCGGGGGGACGCTGTGGGAGCGATGGGCGAAGCTGGGACACAAGGTAATTTTCGGATCGCGCGATCCAGCGGCGTCTCAAATTCAGGACCTGGTGCGACGCTCCGGAGCGAACGCGAGCGCAGCAAGTCTCGAAAAGGCCGCGGCCGATTCAGAGTTGGTGGTGATCACCCTGCCGTGGAGCGCGGCGGAAAAAGTGATTCCCTCGCTCGACCTGAAAGGCAAGATTGTCTTCGATTGCATGAATCCGTTTAAGGCGGATCTTTCGGGCCTGTCGACCGGCGATGGAGCGTCGGCCGGCGTGCAGGTGGCGAAGTGGGCCAAAGGGGGTTCAGTCGTGAAAATTTTCAACACCACCGGCGTGAACAACATGGCCGATTCAAAATATGCCGGTGGAAATGCAGCCATGTTTTACTGCGGCGGCGATGAGCGCGCCAAAGCGGCGGCAAAACAGCTTGCCTGGGATCTGGGCTTCGATCCGGTAGACGCCGGGCCCATCGAAAATTCGGGGCTGCTCGAAAATATGGCGATGCTGTGGGTCTGGCTCGCCTTCAAGAGCGGATTCGGGCGCGAGTTCGCGTTCGAAATCGCGCGACGCTGAAACCGCGGCGTCCCAGGGCCGGACAGCCGGGATCGCACAGAATACGATGATCCTCTCCGATCTGCAGTTCGCGCTTCGCAATCTGCGCCGGACGCCGGTATTCGCCGCGGTGGCGATCCTGTCGCTGGCGCTGGGCATTGGAACCAACACGGCGATTTTCAGCCTGCTCGATCAGGTTCTGCTGCGGCTTCTGCCGGTGAAGAATCCGCAGGAACTGGTGAAGCTTTATTCGGCGCCCGGGCCGTTTTCCGGCTCCTCGCGCGGAGCGGGTGACGGCATTTCCTATCCGATGTACAAGGATCTGCGCGACCGGAACCAGGTGTTCACGGGAGTTCTGGCGCGCTGGCCGCTGCCGCTCAGTTTCACCGCCGGGGACCGCACGGAGCGGATCAGCGCGGAGCTGGTCAGCGGAAATTATTTCGACGTGCTGGGGGTCGGCGCGACGCTGGGGCGCACCTTTACTCCCGACGACGATCGCATTCCCAACGGGCATCCGCTCGTCATCCTCAGCTATGGTTTCTGGCAGCGGCGCTTCGGAGGCGACCCCACGGTGCTTAACCGGACGGTGCGCGTCAACGATCATCCGATGACCGTGATCGGCGTCGCCGCGCGCGGATTTGAAGGCCTTGAAGTGGGCCGTTCGCTGGACATCCTGGTGCCGATGATGATGAAGCCGGAGATGACGCCGACCTGGAACGATCTCGACAACCGGGGCAGCATCTGGCTCTACGCCATCGCCAGGT
>JBAVWC010000160.1:0-7850 GCA_049697595.1 Alphaproteobacteria bacterium | reverse complement strand
GGGGAAAAGCGATGTGGTCTTTCCCTATAGCGAAAATGAAAAAACCCTTATTCTTGAGGGTTATGTGGCTTTCTGGAGGCTAAAAGTGGCATGAGCAGGCGGTCTCTGTCTTCCGTCCAGCGGATAATTGACAGTTTGCCGCTGAAATCTTCGACCATTGCCGTGCAGGATTCGACCCAGTCGCCGTCATTGAGGTAAAGGACGGGGCCGATTTGGCGGATTTCGGCGTGGTGGATGTGGCCGCACAGGACGGCGTCGGCATGCTGGTGCTTGGCGGCGTCGGCGATGAATTCCTCGAACGCGCCGATATGGGCGACGGCGTTTTTGACTTTATGTTTCAGATAGGCCGACAAAGACCAATAGGGAAAGCCGAGGCTTTTTCGCGCTTTGTTGACGAGGCGATTGATGAACAGGGCCAGATCATAGGCGGTATCGCCCAGATGCGCGAGCCACGGGGCATAGCCGACGACGGCGTCGAACTGGTCGCCATGCAACACGAGCATGCGCTTGCCGTCGGCGGTTTCGTGAACGATCTCGTTGGTGACATAGACTCCCCCGAAATGCAGGCCGCAGAAAGGCCGCGCCGCTTCGTCGTGATTGCCGGGGATGTAATAAACTTTGCTGCCGTGGCGCGCGCGGCGCAGGATTTTCTGCACCACGTCGTTATGCGCTTGCGGCCAATACCAGCGTTTGCGCAATTGCCAGCCATCGACGATATCGCCGACCAGATAGAGATAATCGGATTCGGTGTGGCGCAGGAAATCGAGCAATCGTTCGGCCTGACAGCCTTTGGTGCCCAGATGAATATCTGAAATCCATATCGCGCGGAAGCGCAGGACGGGATCGTTGGCGTTTTCCGAACCGGGGAGGCCGGGATTTTCGGATGATGTCATCCGTTCTCCAGATGCAAGAGGGCGGCGTTGCTGATGACCAGCGCGACCGTCGGTATGGCCCAGGCTGCCAGCGCCACCGGCAGGGTTTGGTTCGCGCCCAGCGCGTTGACAAGATTATTCAGCATGAAAAATCCGCTGCCCAGCAGAACCCCGGCGATAATCATCGCCGTCACGCCGCCTCTGCGGTTCATGCGCAAGGCGAAGGAGGCGGCGAAGAAAACCATCGAGCAGAGCAGCAAAGGCTGCGCCAGAAGGGTTTGGAATTCCAGCTCATGCCGCGTTTGCGGCAAGCCGATTGCTTTTAAGGCGCGGATAAAGCGCGGCAATTCCCAGAAGGAAATCGTATTGGGCGCGGCCATGCTTTCCTTGATTTTGCCCAGCGTTAATGTTGTCGGCAGTTTCCAGTCATCGACATGCTGCGTCGGCTGTTTATCCCAGTTGAGCCAGGCATTGGCAACGTCCCATGCGCCGTTTTGCAGCACGGCGTTGGGGGCGTCGATGCGGCCCAGGTAATTGTTGTTGTCGTCATAGACGAAGGCCATCAAGGGAGTCAGCGTCAGCGGGTCCATATCGATATGATCGGCATGCAGCAAATAGCGTTTCTGGCCGTCGCTTTGGCGCAGCCATAATCCTGCGCCTGTTAGTTCGAGCGTCGGCACGCGCTCGAGATAGCGCATTTCCAGCGCGTGATAGCTGGCATTCATCACGGCGCCCGCCGGATTGAGGATGGCGATGTTGAGCAGGGCGAAAACCAGCGTGACGACGAGGGCGGGCATCATGAATTGCCACGCCGAAATGCCGACCGAACGGGCGATGACTAATTCCTGGCTGCGTGTCAGCCGCCAGAAGGTGAAGAGTCCGGCAAAAAGCACGACGAAAGGCAGGATATGCTCGATGGTTTCCGGCAGTTTATAGACGCCCATTTTCAGGATAAGGGTAAAGCCGACATCGGGCCTCCCGCCCGCGCGGCGCATCAATTCGGCGACTTCGAACAGGAAGACGATGCCTGAGAGAGATCCCAAAAAGATAAGGAACCACAGCAGAAATTGCCGTCCGAAATAGCGTTGCATGACCCAGCGTTCGATCATGCGAACACCCTGAGCATATAGCGGGGCAGGCGTTTTTTGTTAAGCAGGTCGCCGCCGTTCACGAGAAAAAACCCAATGGGCGCGGGCAGGAGAGTCACCGTATAAAGGACAACCGCGAGGTGAGAGTCGCGGGCGACAAGGCCGCTGAGAGTCATAAAGGTAGTTTGCATGACGATGATCGCCACAGCGCCGATCAGAATGCGCCCCGCCATGCCGCGTCGATTAAAGGCGCCGGCAAGGATCGAGGCGAGGCCGATAAGGGCATAGGAGAATGAGAGAAACGGCGTCGCCACACGCGCATGAAGCTCGCCCCGGAAATGCGACATCGGGCCGCGCGCGCGCAGCATTTCCGGCGTTGGGTTGAGCAGTTCAAAGTCCGTCAACTCGCGCGGGTCGGGCACGCGGCCGGTGGGCGTGTTGCGCAAAGCGTCGAGATCCAGCACATATTGATCGAAAGCAAGCTCGGACAATTTTCCGGTGACGGGGTCGAATTCCTGACGCCTGCCGTTGAAAATAATCATGTGGGGTTCGCCGCCGTTATCGACGACTTGCCCCGTTGCCGCCATTGTCGTGACGGAATTGCCCGGTTGCCGCACATCGTGGATGAGAATGCCCTGCAAAGAACCGTTGGGGCCGCGTTTATTGGCGTAGAAGGTCAGCCCGTCGGCCAGATCGTTGAAGCTGCCGGGATGCGACAGGAAAATCGCGTAGCTGTCGCGCATTTTGTTTTGCAGGGTGACGAGGTTTCTGTTGGCTGCCGGTGTGATCCACAGGGTCATGAGGCTGCACAGAAGTGCGACTCCCGCCGCCAGAACAAGCGCGGGTTCGATCAGGCGCAGGGTGCTTAATCCGGCGGAACGCATGACGACTAATTCGCTGTCGGTCGAGAGTTTATTGTAGACGAAGACGATTGCCGTTCCCAAGCCCAACGGCATGATCAGCGGCAGGAAAGTCAGCGCCGAAAGTCCCAGAAGCTGAAAGAAAATCAGCATTGTCGCCGAATTCTCGATGACCAGCGACAAAAGGCGGAAAGATTGGGTGAAGAGAACCACAAAAGTCACTGCTCCCGTGGCGAAGGCGAAGGCCGCTGCCAACTGGCGCAACAGGTAAAGCGTGAGAATGCGATTCATGCGTTTGCTAAATACAGCAATTACTGGACAAATCATCTAACCTGTTTAAGCTTAAAAGGCAATCTAACATCGAGGGAAACGCTATGCTTAAAATCACTTTTGCCGCCGATACCGTTCCCGGTCAACATGCTCTGATCCTGACGGTTGCCGATAAGAAGCTGTTGGGCGAACATGGCATAAAGATCAACAGGAAGCTGGGCGGCGCGCTGGTTCGCGCGATGGAAGCCAGCCATTTTACGGGGGCCAAGGGCGCAACTTTGACGATTCTGGCGCCGAGCAAGACACGGCTGACGCGTCTGGTTCTGGTTGGTATCGGCGATGCGGCTGGGGTAGATGCCGCCACATTTGCGCATGTTGGCGGGGCGGCGGTTGCTTCTTTGAGTGGCAAGGATGCGCAGGCCGTTTTGCTGATCGATCAGCATAAGGGGCTGGCGCTGGAGGCGGGTGTCGCTGCGGCACAGGCGGCTTTGGGTGCGCGGTTGCGTTCCTATCGTTTCGATAAATATTATACGAAACAGAAGCCCGAGCAAAAACAGGCTTTAAAGACATTGACGGTCGCCAGCAAGGATGTGGCGGCGGCCAAGGCGCATTACGCGCCTTTGGACAAAATCGCCGACGGCGTTTTCCTGACCCGCGATCTGGTGACGGAACCCGCCAATGTGATTTATCCGGAAACATTGACTCAAGCGGCGCGCGCTTTGACTTCTTTGGGCGTGAAGGTCGAAGTGCTCGACGAAAAGCAGATGAAGAAACTGGGTATGGGCGCGTTGCTGGGCGTCGCGCAGGGCAGCGCCTTTCCGCCGCGTCTGGTGACGATGCAGTGGCACGGCGATCCGCAGGCCAAGAATAAAGCGCCCGTTTGTTTTGTCGGCAAGGGCGTGACATTCGATACCGGCGGTATTTCCATCAAGCCTGCGGCGGGTATGGAAGAAATGAAATTCGATATGGCGGGGGCTGCGGCTGTGATCGGCGCGCTTAAGGCATTGGCGGGGCGCAAGGCCAAGGCGAATGTCGTGGGCGTTATCGGCATTGTTGAAAATATGCCTTCCGGCACGGCGCAAAGGCCGGGCGATGTCGTGACTTCGGCGTCGGGGCAGACGATTGAAGTGATTAATACCGATGCCGAAGGACGTTTAGTGCTGGCCGATGCTTTGTGGTACGCGCAAGAGACGTTCAAGCCGCGCTGCGTCGTCGATCTGGCGACGCTGACGGGCGCGATCATCATCGCTTTGGCGCATGAACATGCGGGCTTGTTCAGCAATGACGATACGCTGTCGGATCAATTGCTGACATCGGGCAAGGAAGTCGAAGAAACTTTGTGGCGTTTTCCGCTCGGCGCGGCCTATGACAAAATGATCGATAGCCCGATTGCCGATATGAAAAACACGGGCGAACGCGGCGCTGGAAGCATAACGGCGGCGCAGTTTCTGCAACGCTTCATCAAAAAAGGTACGCCTTGGGCGCATCTGGATATCGCCGGAACCGCGTGGCAATCAAAAGACAAGCCCTTGTCGGTCAAAGGCGCGACGGCGTTCGGCGTGCGGTTGCTGGATCGGTTTGTTGCGGATCACTTCGAAACAAAATGACCGAAATTCGTTTTTACCATCTGACGCGCAAGACGTTGGAGCAGGTGTTGCCGGAATTGCTGGAGAAAACCGTTGAACGCGGATCGCGGGCGGTGGTGATGACGGGATCGGTCGAGCGTGCCGAGGCTTTGACGCAGCATTTGTGGGTCTATAATCCCAACAGTTTTTTGCCGCACGGCAACGCCAAGGACGGTAATGCCGAACGGCAACCGATCTGGCTGACGGCGGATGATGAGCGTCCTAACAATGCCGATTATTTATTCCTGACCGACGGCGCATCGAGTGGGCATCTTGCCGATTACGCGCGTGTGTTCGATATTTTCGACGGCAATGATGAAGAGGCTTTGGCCGCTGCACGCCGCCGCTGGGGCGCTTGCAAAAAAGACGGACATGCGCTCAGCTATTGGCAGCAGACCGACAAGGGCTGGACGGACGCGACGCCGCAGGGATAGGATGACAGATATGGAAAAATCGACCGAGCAACAGATGGAAGAGTACCGGATAAAAGCCGCGTTGAGCGGGGTTGTGTTTTTTCAGGAAGAGATCAAATCTCGCAGCGTTCTTTGCCTAAAGGATTTCGCCGCGCAGGCGGGCCGGAGCGTCAAATGGGTCGAACGCAAACATGCCGAGGGTGCGCTTTATGCTTATGCGATGAGGCCGGATTCTGTTGAAGCAGTTTGTGTTGCTTTTCCCCAGAAACGATCCGAACTTTCGCTCATTGCGGATTTTGTCAAACAGGGGCAAACGCTGCTTTATCCGGCGTGGCAGATACGCAGAAAAGGCGTCATTCGGCCCGAAGTGGCGATGGCGCGGGAAGCGTTCAATCTATACGCCAAAGAGCTTTTTGATGTTGTTGAGGTAGAGCATAAGAAAAACCCTGCCGCATGGGCTGCGCCGAAACTCACTCCGTCTCCCGATGATAATAAACTGTTCTTTTTCTTTATGGAGTCGGGCGGTATGGGCAACGGATCGATTGCCGATCAAATCGTGCGCCGCAAGGGCTCCAAACCCAGGAAACCCCTGACGGTGGAAAAACTTAAGAAGGCTTGGTGGTATAGCGAAAATCCTTTTGGTGATTTTTCCTAGCGTTTCCAGTGAGATAGCTGCGCCGTTTTCAAATATATTTCTTGAAAGTATTTATTAATGTCGAGGGGGTATTAGGTATTGGTGTATTTTGGATGCACAATTTTTTTAATCATTTAACGAGGGCTTATTATGGCGGACAATAATTGGATGGTATCGGGCGATGAACGCGAGACCGTCGCGCAGCGCGCCGTGGCACTCGGCATAACGGGAACACCTGACAAGGCCGCGCATAATCTGGGGCCTATCACTCTTGGGAACGGCAAGACCGTTACGGCGCATGTCGTGCATGCCGTAGATCCCGTTATCACGGACGGTGTGGAAGCCGTTCTTATCAAGCGTAAAAATCCGCCCGGTCAAGGGCTGCCCGCGCTTCCGGGTGGGTTTATGGATCCTGTCAAAGGCGGCGGCGTAGAAAGTGCGGTTCAGGCTGCTGCGCGTGAAGCGATGGAAGAAGTGGGGGTTAAACTCTCCGGCGGTACGTTGATCGGCCAGCGCAATATGAATCGTCCTTATGATGTGCGTACAGCGACTATTGATCTGCCCCAATATGGCATTGCCAAGGACGATATTTTTATGGTCTCGACTCAGGCCGTTAAATTTGATGTGCCGGATCTTCGTCAAACGAAACTTGTCGCGGGCGATGATGCGGAGCCGGGTTCTGCGGGCCATTTCCCTATCGCCACGCTCACGCGCGATACAATGGGGATTGCCGATCATTATGATATGATTGTCGCGGCGATGCGCGCGCCTGCGCCTCACGTTCCGGGCAATCGCGTGGCTACGAGCCAATTGGCTCCCGGCACTTAGTGGTCGATACGCACGCCGTTGATCGCGCCCAGCAAACCGAAGACTTGTAATAACCAAATTACGACGACAATGACGACGACGATGTTGAGGATATTTTTAATCTTCCCGTCCATAGGGATATAATTGTTCACAAGCCACAGCAAGATGCCGACGACGATCAGGACGATGATGATATTCATAAACGGCATCTAAATCCTCCTGTGAGCCTCGCAGCCGATCACATCGTGCTGTATTTAAATTCAGGCAAGGTTTTGAGTCCCTCTTTGGTGGCGCCCGGCAGGACGATGCTGACGCTTGAAATGCGCAGATTGCTGTAAGGAAGGGCGATCAGATGCGTTCCCATGCCTAGCCAGCCGCCGACCGAAAGGATGACGTAAGCCGATTTATTGTCGTCGGGGCTGACGATCAGATCGTCGATCTTGCCGATGATTTCCGCCGAGTCATTAACGACATTGCTGCCGATGATTTTGGAGGTGCGATAGCCGGTCGATAGTTTTTGCACATCGACCTTCACCAGCTCGACCGTCTGCGCCACATTGTCCGCATGTGCGGGCATAGAGCCAGCGCCGAGCAATGCCAGACCAGCCAGCACAAGCGCAGTGTTTGTTTGAAGTTTATTCATGGGAAACTCCTGATGAACAAGGTGGTGGAAATTATCGGCCTCTTTTCAATTACTCCGTCTTGAAGGCCGATCGTTTGACCTATGTCAAAAATGGGCTGCCAGCAGCTAGCAGCCAATTTTAAGCAAAGCTCGTTTTCGTCAGGACGGCTGCCGACCTGTTGCCGTAGGCGGGTGGGTTCATCATGCTGCCCGGACTGCCCATGCCCAGCGTCAGGCCGAAACCGTGAGCGGCTTTTTTGTGGCCGTCTTCCGTCGCGGCGTTACGGAAATAACGCATGATGAAAACGCGGATCGAGGCCGTCAGGGAGGATTCATCGGCTTTTTGCAAAGAGACCGATGTGCAGATTTGATGCAGGGTCGAACGTTCGCGCAGGGCGATCTCGCGCAGGCCTTCCCACATTTCGGGCTCCAGCCGCACGCTGGTGCGGTGACCCGAGACGATGATGTTGCGGCTGACCAGCGTGCTCAGCGGGCGGGTTTTTTTGGGGCCGCCGGAGATGAGGATGGGGTCTTGTGACGGTGCTTTTGCGGCCGCTATGCCGTTTGAGGGGGTATTCATTGGCATTGCCTCGGCGGTTGCGAGCTGTCTGTTTGCTGTTGTCATCGTCGATCTCCTGTGCGGGTAAGCCGGTGGGATA
>JBAVWC010000159.1:0-1512 GCA_049697595.1 Alphaproteobacteria bacterium | reverse complement strand
GGTCTATTCAGTCGCGCGACAGACTCATAATGAAAATGAAAGTATGTTTTTCGTCGGCATGGTTGGCCTGGCTCAATTTCTACCGATGTTTGCGCTCGCTCTGGTGGCGGGAGAAACGGCGGATCGGTATGACCGGCGTAAAATCCTCGTCTGTTTCTGGTCTTTGCAGGCTCTATGTGCGGCGGCCTTTACCTTTTTGTCGTTGCAGCCGCATTCTTCCCTGACAATGATTTTTATTGTCTCTGGATTCTTCGGCGTCGCGCGCGCGTTTGGGATGCCTGCCTCGTCGTCGTTAATTCCAGCATTAGTGCCGCGTGAAATTCTGCCCAAAGCGATTGCGTGGAATACGCTGACGGTACAGGGTGGAATGGTGCTGGGGCCGTGGTTAGGCGGCGTTTTGTGCGCGGTGAATCCTGCTTTGGCTAATGGCACCGCTTGCGTGCTTTATCTGATGGCCATAGGTGTTATTCTTCCTATGTTATGGATGCCCATCAATGCCAAGCCCAACCATAACGGCACATCGCGTTTGACGATGATCCGCGAAGGGTTGATTCATTTGCGGGACAGCAAAATTGTGCTGGGCGCGATCTCGCTGGATTTGTTCGCGGTTCTGTTGGGCGGAGTGACGGCCTTGCTGCCCGCTTATGCCAAAGACATTCTCGACATCGGGCCGGAAGGCTTCGGGCATTTGCGTTCGTCTTTCGCGCTGGGAGGCGGGGTGATGACATTGATCCTCGCGGTGAACCCCATCAAACGGCATGCCGGAAAATGGATGCTGGGCGGCGTGACGCTTTACGGCATTGCTACGCTTTGCTTTGCCTATTCGCGCGAGGTTACGTTTTCTCTGGTCATGCTTGCGATTGCCGGAGGCGCCGATTCCATTTCGGTTTTCGTGCGGCAGAATCTCGTGCAAATCGTGACCCCCGACGCGATGCGCGGGCGCGTCTCGGCGGTGTCGGGCCTGTTCATCAGCGCGTCGAACGAGTTGGGCGAATTTGAAAGCGGGCTTGCCGCTCGGTTTTTGGGGGTCGTCGGTTCCGCCGTTTTTGGCGGGGCCGGGTCTATCGTCGTTACCGGCCTTTGGGCAAGATTCTTTCCTGCCTTGCGCAAAGCCGACCGTTTGGCCCCACCGGACCGCTGAAATCACGCGGATTCTTTGACAAATTTCTTCATGAAAACAATAAAGATATGGACGCGCTGTGGTTGAAAGTGTATTTTTTGCGTCCGGATTTTGGCTCGCGCATTCCATACCACAGCGTCGCAAAATCATTTTTGGGGGTGTATTGCGATATATCCCTATTTTCAAAAACAGTCGGCTGTGAAGCGCCGCAAGTGATAAGAGATTGGAGATAAAATATGACTCTTGGTCCTGGTGGTTATAATGGGGGTTATGTAGGCGGGTTCGCTTCGTGGCAGTTTGCGCCGGGATCACCTCAGTGGTTGGGGGCTCAGGCTAGGGAACAGGCGGAGAGGACGGCGCAGGCAACACAGGCTGCACAGGCAGTGCGGGAT
>JBAVWC010000158.1:0-1616 GCA_049697595.1 Alphaproteobacteria bacterium | reverse complement strand
CTATTTCCCCCAGCATGTTTGCGGCATGTTAGCGCGGCGGTCTGCAACGAGGGAGTTCCATGCCCAATCCGACCGTCGGGAATTGGGCATTCTCTCCAGGCAACCACGCTTTCTAACTTGCTCCACGTTGCACGACCGCACACTGCTGAATCATGTAGCCCGAACAGGCTATCGTGCAACAGGCCGATGCGATCATTGAGCGTCCGAGGCAGCGCTTGACGCTCGCCCGGTAATTCACCGAAGGCGGCTGTGTCTGCATCTCATCCGTCAAATAGGTTTTGACCAAAAGATGGACTTCGTGAGGTCGGACTTCAGGCAGCCCAGAAATTTCGGAAACATTGCTTTCGCTTTCGTGATCCAGGTCGCGTGTGGGCCCTTCCCAACCGGCTGGTCAGTTGCGACGTGTTAGGATCGACTCGTATGGAACTCGCGATTCATATTCGCGTTGAGGAACTGCCGGAAGGTGTTTTTTTGGCCACTTCGGATGAGCTCCCGGGCTTAGTGGCACAGGGCCGCACTGTTGCGGAGACACTGGAGATCGCCCGGGATGTGGCCCGCAAGCTCATTGACGCGCGCCGCGAGCGCGAAGGCGTACTGACCCTTCCCACCACGCGTGAGCGGTACGACTTCACCATCGTCGTCGCGGCTTGAATGGGCCGACTCGCCGGGTTTCGTTACCGCGAGATTGTTCGCAAGCTAAAGGCCTGCGGATTTCAGTTTGACCGTCAGGCTGCTGGCAGTCATGAGATCTGGTTCAATGCCAGCACACATCGCTACACGACAGTGCCCAACCACCCCGGCGAGATGTCTGAAGGGGCCTACAACCAAAAGCGGCTGCATTCGGCGCTCGGCTATCTGCCGCCCGCGGAGTTCGAACGCAATCAAAAGGAGGCCGCTACGCGGCGCATTGCTTGATGAGTTTTCTGAGGCATCGGGAAATCTTTCCATCCGATGGAGGCGCCGACCCTGCGGCCAACGCCCCCGCTCATCGTCTGGATGAGTTTCCAACCGGCTATTCCTCGGCGGGTTGCTCCCCAGCATGGCCCGCCTCCGCTTCACCAGCCGGGCACCAGTATGCTCTAATGTCGTCTTGCCGGTCGAGAGATTTTCATCGAACGGCCAACTGTGTCTTAACTGTTTGTGTCAGCCGAGGGGGCAAGCGCAACCGGAATCTTCATGCCCGTCTCGCTAAGCTTCGTCAGGTGGATTGGCGCCGGTGGGGGAGTCCGTTTGCCGAGGCCTCGGATCCAAGTGGTTCGCGGAACGGTTCCACGGAAATGCGCTCGTAACACACTTCCAGCACGGTCAGGTATTCTGTACCGCCCGGCAATTGAAGGACTACGCTGTCGCCCGCTGCCGACTTCATCAACGCGCGCCCCAGAGGTGACACCCAACTGATGTGGTTGCGGTTGAGATCGACCTCGTCCGTGCCTACGATGCTCACCACTCGCTCTGCTCCCGCCGCGTTGGCATAGCGCACGGTCGCTCCGAAGAACGCCCTCGTCTCCCGCTGCCCCGTTCTCGGAGCTTCCGGGTCCACCACTTCCGCGGCTTCGATTCGCTTGGTGAGAAAGCGAATCCGCCCATCGATCTGCCGCAGCCGCCGCTTGTTGTAC
>JBAVWC010000157.1:0-19152 GCA_049697595.1 Alphaproteobacteria bacterium | reverse complement strand
CCGACATAGCCGATATGGGAAGTGATCTTGATTGCGGCATCTGTCATGCGCTTGCGCGTGGCTTCGGGCAGCATAGGTGCTGGGCTTTCCTCGACAATTTTCTGGTAACGGCGCTGAATCGAACATTCGCGCTCGAAGAAATGCAAATGAGTACCGTGCATATCGGAAAACACCTGCACTTCGATATGGCGCGGCTTAACCAGATATTTTTCCAGCAACAAACGGTCGTCGCCGAACGCGTTCTTGGCTTCCGACCGCGCGGATTCAAGCGCGGCTTGCAACTCCCCCGCGCTCTGCACGATACGCATGCCTTTGCCGCCGCCGCCCGCCGCCGCTTTGACCAATACGGGATAGCCGATTTTTTCGGCCTCTGCGGTCAGTAGCTTGAGATCAGTGGCATTACCTTCATAACCCGGCACGGTAGGCACACCGATTGACTGGCACAGTTTCCGCGATTCAGCCTTGTCGCCCATAGAGGCGATAACTTTCGCCGGAGGGCCGACGAAAATCAGCCCCGCCTTGGCAACCGCTTCGGCAAAACGCGCATTTTCCGACAGGAATCCATAGCCCGGATGAATGGCATCCGCGCCGCTGGCCTTTGCCGCCGCAATAATTTTTTCGATATTCAGATAGGTTTCAGCAAGATTTTTGCCTTCGAGCAGCACGGAAAAGTCTCCTGCACGCGCGTGCGGCAAATCCTTGTCATCGGGCGCAAAGACGGTAACGGTTTCAATGTCCTTAACGCGGCAAGTCGCCACGATGCGGCAAGCGATTTCGCCGCGATTGGCAATCAACAGGCGGGTGATAGGGCGCGTTTTGGTCATGGAACCCATTTCGCCTTGCGGTTCGAAAGCAACGCGTCCATACCCTCTTGCCCTTCGATGCTGACTCGCGCTTCGACAATCGCTTCGATCGTCGCCTCGGTAACGGCAAAGCGGTCGGGCGACAGGGCGATGATTTGATTGATCAACGATTTGACCTTGCCGCAGGCTGACGGTGCCGATTTCAGAAATTCGCCGATGACTTCATCGCGCGCCGCTTCCAGCCCGTCGCGCGGCACGACACGGTGCGCCAGCCCTATTTCCTTGGCCGTCGAGGCCGGAAACTGCATGCCTGATGTGAAATAGGCGCGCGCCGCCGAGATGCCGATTTTCTCAATCGCATAAGGCGCGATCACGGCGGGCAGAATACCAAGCCGCGTTTCCGTAAATCCGAATTTGGCGTCTTCAGCGGCGACAACGAAATCACACACTGCCGCCAGCCCAGCCCCGCCACCCAGCGCAAAGCCGTGAACGACCCCGATCAAAGGCTTACCAAATGCGCGCAGAACCGAATACATCACGGCCAGATTTTTGCTATCCGCCACATTTTCTTCGCGGCTATATCCCTTCATCGAGCGCATCCAGTTAAGATCGCCGCCCGCACAGAAAGATTTGCCGTGCCCGGACAACACCGCAAGGCGCACATTCCTGTTGCCGTCCAGCCGTTCAAAAACATGCGTGATCTCGCGGATCAAGGCTTCATCAAACGCGTTATGCACTTGCGGACGGTTCAACGCGACAAAGGCAACGCCGCGCGTGTCGATCTCGAGGGTGAGCAATTTGTACGGGTCGGTCATCATTACATCCTGAAAACGCCGAAATGCGTATCCTTGATCGGGGCATTCAGGCTGGCGGCGATTGCGAGGCCGAGAACGTCGCGTGTCGAGGCGGGATCGATAATGCCGTCATCCCACAAACGCGCCGTGCTGTAATAGGCGCTGCTTTCGGCTTCGTATTTCTTCAACAGAGGCTGGCGAATAGCGTCCAGATCTTTTTCCGTCGGCTTGGTGCCTTCTTTTTCCATTGCATCCTGACGCACGCGAGTCAGAACGTCGGCGGCCTGTTTGCCGCCCATAACGGAAATGCGCGCGTTGGGCCACATCCACAGGAAGTTCGGATCGAACGCGCGGCCGCACATGCCGTAATTGCCCGCGCCGAACGAACCGCCGATAATCACGGTGAATTTCGGCACCTGCGCATTGCTGACCGCCATAACCATTTTCGCGCCGTGGCGGGCGATGCCTTCGGATTCCGACTTCTTGCCGACCATAAAGCCCGTGATGTTCTGCAAGAACACCAAAGGAATTTTACGTTGCGCGCACAGTTCGATGAAATGTGTCGCCTTGATCGCCGATTCAGAAAACAGAATACCGTTATTGGCGACGATACCGACAGGCGATCCGTGGATCGCGGCAAAACCGCAAACAACCGTCGTGCCGTAACGCTTTTTGAATTCGTGGAAGTTCGAGCCGTCAACGATGCGGGCGATAATCTCGCGCGTGTCAAAAAGAACGCGGGTCGATTCCTTGGGCAAAATGCCATAGATGTCTTCCGCAGGATAGGCTGGCTCTTCATACGGCACGACATTGCGCGATGCGGGCGTTTTCCAGTTCAGATTGGCGACAATCTCACGCACCGTCGTCAATGCTTCTTCTTCATTCGCGGCATAATGATCGGCCACGCCCGATTGCGCGGTGTGCAAATCGGCGCCGCCCAAATCTTCGGCAGTCACATCCTCGCCCGTTGCGGCCTTCACCAGCGGAGGGCCAGCCAGAAAAATCGTGCCGTTGTTTTTGACGATAACGCTTTCGTCGCACATAGCAGGAACATAGGCCCCACCTGCCGTGCATGAACCCAACACAGCGGCGATCTGCGGAATGCCCATCGAGGACATGCGCGCCTGATTAAAAAAGATGCGGCCAAAATGCTCGCGGTCAGGAAAAACCTCATCCTGCATCGGCAGAAACGCGCCGCCCGAGTCGACAAGGTAAATGCAAGGCAACCTGTTCTGCATCGCGATTTCCTGCGCGCGCAGATGCTTTTTGACGGTCAGCGGAAAATAGGTGCCGCCTTTAACCGTGGCATCATTGGCGACGAAAAGACATTCCTTGCCGTGCACGCGGCCGATGCCGGTAACGACTCCCGCCGACGGCACCGCCCCTTCGCTTTCATAAATTCCGTTCGCCGCAAGAGCCGAACATTCAAGAAACGGCGAACCGGGATCAAGGATACGGGCAATACGTTCGCGGGGCAAAAGCTTGCCCCGCCCGTGATGACGTTCCACAGCCTTTGGCCCGCCGCCCAACCGTACCGTTTCGATATGCGCAGCTAATTCCCCGGCAAGCGACTTGTGATAAGCCGCGTTGCCGGAGAATTCTTCAGAAGTTACATCAATGCGTGTTGTAAGGCGTGGCACTTAGAAGAACCCCAGTGCTTTCTCGCTGTAGCTCGCCAAAACATTCTTGGTCTGCTGGAAATGCCCGAGCATCATGCGATGATTTTCGCGGCCAATGCCCGACTGCTTGTAACCACCGAACGCGGCGTGCGTGGGGTACAAATGATAGGCATTGATCCAGATGCGCCCCGCCTGAATCGCGCGCGATGCGCGATAAGCGGTATTGATATTGCGCGTCCATACCCCGGCGGTAAGGCCATAGCTGGTGTCGTTGGCAATACGGATCGCGTCGTCGAAATCCTTAAAGCGCGTCACAGAAACGACGGGCCCAAAAATTTCTTCGCGGAAAATCCGCATCGAATTGTCGCCCGCGAAAATCGTCGGCTTCACATAGTAACCACCGTCGAGTTCGCCACCCAGCTTAGGCTGAATGCCGCCCGCCAGCATCTTCGCGCCCTCTTGCTTGCCGATGTCGAGATAGGACAGGACTTTCTTGTATTGTTCGTTGGAAGCCTGCGGCCCCATCATCGTGCTGAGCTCGAGCGGATTGCCGACCGTTATTTTATTCACGCGGGCAATCGCCTTCTCCATGAACTTGTCATAGATCTTCTCATGCACCAGCGCGCGCGACGGCGATGTGCAGACTTCGCCCTTGTTCAACGCGAACATGGCAAAACCTTCCAAAGCCTTGTCGGCGAACGCGTCATCCATTTCAAAGATGTCGGGGAAGAAGATATTCGGCGATTTACCACCCAGTTCCAGCGTCACCGGCACAATGTTCTGCGAGGCGTACTGCATGATCAGCTTGCCCGTCGAAGTTTCGCCAGTGAAGGTCAGCTTGTTGACGCGCTTGCTGGTCGCCAGAGCTTTTCCAGCTTCGGGGCCGAAACCGTGAACGACATTGATAACGCCGGGAGGAATAATATCGGCGATCATTTCCATCAACAGCATAATGGAAAGCGGCGATTGTTCAGCCGGCTTGATAACAATCGTATTGCCCGCAGCCAGAGCCGGAGCCGTCTTCCACGCCGTCAGAGTCAGCGGGAAATTCCACGGAATGATTGCGCCGACAACGCCGACGGGTTCGTGGAAGTGATAGGCGATTGTGTCATTGTCGATTTGCGAAACCGTGCTGTCGTCGGTGCGGCACGCAGCGGCGAAATAACGGAAATGGTCGATAACCATTGGCAGATCGCCCGCCATTGCTTCACGCAGCGGCTTGCCCATATCGATTGTTTCGGCGAGCGCGAGCTTTTCCAGATTCTGTTCGATACGGTCGGCGATCTTGTTTAAAATCATCGCACGTTGCGCCGGAGCCATAATGCCCCAAGTTTCCGCCGCCTTATGCGCCGCGTCGAGAGCCAGTTCGACATCTTTCTCTCCCGAGCGAGCTACCTGACAGAACGCGGTTCCGGTGATCGGGCTGATGCTGTCGAAATATTCGCCGCCTGAGGGCTCGACATATTTGTTGTTGATCCAGTTGCCGTATCTGGCCTTGATCTGCAATTTTTCTTTGACCGGATCGAGAATGCTGCCTGTCATTGTTGGCTCCATTGTTTTTTGAGTTTGCGCCATTGCCATAACTTTCTCCTGTCAGATTGGTGGGACGTAACGGGGTGAACCTTAATCTCCCTCGCGCGCCTTGGCGACTGAAAACTGAAGTTGGATTCTTCCCTCTCCCGCACTGCGGGAGAGGGGAAAAACCTAATCCGCGCAGCCGATCAAGCGAGAAATAATAAGGCGCTGAATTTCAGAAGTGCCTTCGCCGATACGCAACAACCGGTGGTCGCGCCAGAAACGCTCGACGTCATATTCCTCCATCAGCCCATAGCCGCCGTGGATCTGAACGGCCATATCACTGACTTCGCCAGCGATTTCCGAGCTGTAAAGCTTGGCCATTGCCGCTTCTTTGGTGAAACCCTGCCCCGCATCGGCCAGCGCGCACACCTTATAGAGATAATGCCGCGCCAATTCGGTCTTCATATGCATATCGGCGAGTGCAAAGGCTATTGATTGGAAATGCGCGATAGGCTGATTAAACTGGCGGCGTTCCTTGGCATAGGCCAACGCTTTTTCATAAGCACCCTGCGCACAGCCCACGCCCATCGCTGCGATACCGATTTTGCCGCGATCAAGCGTCGCGAGCATCTGTTTGGAACCGTCGCCCTGTTTGCCGAGCAAGTTTGTATCTGGTACAAACACGTCGTCGAAATAAAGTTCCGAAGTATCGGACGAACGCCACATTAACTTGCCGTGCATAGGCCGCGCGGTGAAACCTTTGGTGCCGTTCTCGACAATAAAGCAGGAAAGTTCGGGTTTGCCCTCGCCTTTGCTGCCGGTAACGGCCTGAACCGTGACGCCCGCATTCATCGCACTCGCGCCGTTGGTAATGAAAATCTTCGAACCGTTGATGATCCAGCCGCCGTCGGCTTTCTTGGCAACAGTCTTGCTGCCGCGCGAGTCGGACCCTGCGCCAGGCTCGGTCAGTCCAAAGGCCCACAGTTTTTCCCCGGTGCAAAGCTGCGGCAAATATTTTTTGCGCTGCGCGTCGTTGCCGAAATAATAAAGCGGGCTGATGCCGAGTGAATTATGCGCCGTAATCGTCGCCGCCTGCGACCCGTCAACCCGCGCGATTTCTTCACATGCTACGGCATAGGCCAGATAATCCATCCCGTGACCGCCATATTCCTCGGGCACGATGATGCCGAACAGGCCCAGCTTGCCCATTTTGCGCGTCAAATCCTCGGAGAATTGCTCTTTCTTGTCGAGTTCGCGCGCGACAGGAGCGATTTCGCTTTCAGCAAATTTGCGCACGCTATCGCGCAGCATCTGGTGCATTTCGGGCAACGCGAAATCCATGTTCGTTCCTTTAGGCTGTGGTCTGTTCTTGAAGTCCAAGTTCGCTGCACATTTGTTCGCGCATTTTGAACTTCTGGATTTTGCCGCTGACGGTGGTGGGGAATTCGGAGACGAATTTCATATAACGCGGGGCCTTATAGTGGGCAAGGTTTTTCTTGCAGAAGGCGCACAGTTCCTGCTCGTTCACCTGGCTGCCGTGATGCAATTGCACCCAGGCGCAAAGCTCCTCGCCATATTTCGCGTCGGGCACGCCGAACACTGCCGCTTGCGACACATCAGGATGCGTGAACAGAAACTCTTCGATCTCGCGCGGATAAATATTCTCGCCGCCACGAATGACCATATCCTTCAACCGTCCGGTGATTTTGTAATAACCGTCGGCCCTGCGCACCGCGAGATCGCCGGTATGAACCCAACCGTTCGCATCAACCACCCGATCCGTCGCATCGGGATCGTTATAATAACCGATCATCGCGCCGTGGCCGCGCGCGCAAAGCTCGCCCTGCTCGTTATCGCCCACTTGCCGATCCGTGTGCGGATCACGAATTTCAATTTCCACGCCGGGCAAAGCGGGGCCAACCGTTTCCACGCGCAATTCTATCGGATCGCTGACGCTGCTTTGTGTCAAAACGGGCGCGGTTTCCGTTTGCCCGTAAGCAATCGTAATGTCGCGGCAACCCATAACGCCGATAACTTGTTTCATCACTTCAATCGGGCAAGGGCTGCCCGCCATAATCCCGCTGCGCAGCGAAGAAAACTTGCGGCCCTTGAAACTCGGGTCGTCCAGCATCGCAACGAACATCGTCGGCACGCCATAGATCGTCGTGCAGCGTTCTTTCTCGATTGCGTCCAATGTCGCCGCCGGAGCGAAATACTCAGTCGGAATAACCATCGCCGCGCCGCGCGTAATCGCTCCCAGAGAACCCATCACGCAGCCAAAGCAATGATAGAACGGCACGGGAATGCACATGCGATCCGCTTCGGTAATATTCTGGCAGCCGGTGACATACCAGGCATTCATCAAAACATTCCGGTGCGACAGCATCACCGCTTTGGGGAATCCTGTTGTGCCCGACGTATATTGAATGTTGATGGGATCGCTGGCTTTCAAAGTCGCGGCGATTTCATCCAGCCGCGCATCCGTCACGACGCGTCCGTCATCGATCATGTCTTCCCATGACAGATAATGTTCCGAAGCATCCGGCTTCAGCGCCACGGCTTGCCGCAGCTTGGGAAAGGCAGGACAATTGACGATGCCCGATGTCGCCTGCGCGATCTGCGGGCAGACTTCCTCGAAAATCGCGTAATAGTTCGATGATTTGAAATTGTTGGTCAGAAAAAGCGCGACGATGTCGCTTTGTTCAATCGTATAGCAAAGCTCGAACGGACGATAAGCCGGGTTGATCGTCACCAGCACGATGCCCACGCTCGCCGCGCCATATTGCAGCAAAATCCATTGAGGAATGTTGGTCGCCCAGACGCCGATATGCTCGCCGGGTTTGATGCCCAGCGCCAGCAGCCCCTTGGCCACGCCGCGCACGGCGGCATGAAACGCGGCATAACTCATCCGCGTATCGCTTTGAGGAAACACAAGCGCATCCCGCTCGCCAAAACGCCGCGCGGTTTCGCCAAGGACGGCGCCGATTGTCAGGCCGTCAAGCCACGGAGATGAAGAATTTTCAGCCATCAAGGGCCACAGGTGAAGAGAAAATGAATATGTGCTATTTATACAGACGATTATAAATGAAGCGCAATAGGAGACGCCATGTCCAACGAACTTTATTACGAGGATTTTGCTGCAAGGCAGCAATTTCACAGCAGGCGCAGTTATACGGTCGAAAGGGACAACGCCCTCGCATTTGCGAAGGAGTACGACCCGCAATCCCAGCATCTCGACGAGGAAGCGGCGAAGAACAGCCTGTTCGGCGAGTTGGTCATCAGCGGCTGGCAAACGGCGGCGATAACGATGCGGCTGAAGCTGGAAACGCCCCTGCTCAACGTCGCCAACGGCCTCGTCGGCATGGGTTTGGAAAGCGTGCGCTGGCCCCGCCCAACGATGCCCGGCGACACGCTGCGAATCGTCGTCACGATTCTCGACAAACGCCCCTCCAACTCCAAACCAGACAAAGGCATCGTCAAATACAAAGTAGAAACCTTCAACCAGCGCGACGAACTGGCAATGGAAATGATCACCGCCGTGATCGTACCCCGGCGCGTGCCGGGGGTTTAATGCCGTCTAGCGGAATGAATGCGCTGGTGATTGTAGAAGACTTCGATATATTAAAATAAGTGCTGTTTTGCCCTCTTATACTCGCGCTAATCCATGCCCTCTGCTTCCCTTCAAGATATAGGCCTTTCGCCACAGGATAGGGTTATCCCGTTGCGCGGCTTTTCCGGCTGCCGCGTCGTATTAGTCGATACGGGACAAGAAGTATATGTGCGCAAACTGGCGAAGGATTCAGACTATAACAAACGACTTTTGCTGCAAGCGGATAAGCAAAAATCATTTTGCAGCAATGAGCATTTTCAGGCCGTAAAAGTTCGCGCCTCTGGCAACCTGCCGTCGGGCATCGCCTATATCGACATGGATTATGTTCAGGGCGTCACGGCGGCGGAAATGCTCGAAATCCTGCCTTTGACAGATATTCAGCACTGGGCGGCGATGCTTTTGGATATGGCTTCCTCTTCGGCTCAAGGGCAAACGGCGAAAACCGTAGCGCCAGCAATCTTTCACAACAAGATCGCCGACCTAAAGCGCGACCTGACCGCGCGCAAGATGATGACTCCCCCCGTAACGCACGCAATCGGCATTTTGCAGGATCGTCCCTGGGACGCGATTCCCGTTTCACCCTGCCACGGCGATTTGACGCTCGAAAACATTATCGTTTCCAACGGGCGATTTTATCTGATAGATTTTCTCGATAGCTTTGCCGACAGTTGGCACATTGACGTCGCCAAGCTGCTGCAAGATCTGATAGGCGGCTGGAGCTTCCGCCACAAACCGACCGACCGTATATAGGCATGGACGATATCTTGGTCGAATTTAATACCAACATCTTCTCCGCCGTCTTTCTCACCAAAGCCATGGTGGCAAAGAAAAACAGACAGGAAAAACTGAGCCTCGTCTATATCTCGTCCATTGCGGCAAAAACAGGCATGCCGGGGGCATTGACTTATGCGATGACGAAAGCCTCTCTGAATTCGCTGGTTCTTTCGCTGGCACAAGAGGTCGGCGAAAAGAAAGTGCGTGTAAACGCGATTATGCCGGGCGGCTGCGATACCCCCATGGCAAGCACCTATAATGATGTTCTGCCGTACGACTACCTAGAAAAAGTCAAAGCGAAAAACATCTATCACGAAGCGATGAAACCAGAAAATGTTGCGGATCTCGCTGTTTTCCTTTTGTCCGACAAGGCCAAATGGATTCACGGCCAATGTTTGACGATTGACGGCGGAGAGACCTTAGCGTGACCGTCGCAGCGATTATGCAGCCTTATTTTTTTCCCTACATCGGCTATTGGCAAATGATCAGCGCCGCCGATACTTTTGTTATTTATGACGATGTCAACTACATCAAAGGCGGGTGGATTAACCGCAACAACCTCTTGCTGAAACACGAGCCCCATCTTTTTACGTTAAGCCTTGATCAAGCCAGTCCTTTCAAGAAAATAAACGATATCACAATTCAGGCCGCCTCCGGCAACAGAGCTAAAATTCTGGCCATAGTTTCGTCCGCCTATAAAAAAGCCCCTCATTACAAACGTGTATTTCCGTTTCTTGAGTCGGTTATTCTGAATCAGGAACCAAATCTAGCCCTGTTTCTGCACAAACAGATTTGCGACGTTTGCCACTTTTTAGGCATTCAAACAAAAATCATTTTATCCTCAAATCTAGCAAAAAATAACGATCTTCGTGGACAGGATAAGGTCATAGAAATATGCAAAAACCTTAAAGCCCATACTTACATTAATGCAATCGGCGGCACGAAGTTATATTCAAAAGCGGATTTTCAGGCACAGGAAATCAACCTGAATTTTATCTTATCCCAGCCCGTTCCCTATGCCCAGATCGACGCTCCCTTTGTACCGTGGCTGTCGATCATTGACGTCATGATGTTCAATGATCGACAGGATATCACGCGGCTGCTGAAGGCGTACGTCTTGACCTGAAGATCGCCTCTTGTACTCTCAACTATGGGCAACTATAGTCCACTCAATATCTCCATCCAAATTTTCTGTGGTTTCATGCCCGAAATAAACAACACAAAAGAGTTTATCACTCATATTTTGAGTCGCTTTTTCTATGATGTTCATCACTATGAAGGGGCGGATAATTACGACAGCAAGCGATTTTCTCATGACGGTGTTGATCGCTCCAAGATATTTAACGCCATGCAGCATGTTGAAATGTTGCGCATACTTATGGCGCACCAAGACTCGTTCTTTAAAGCATACCAACTTCTGGAAGATGCGGATTCCAAAAATCTCTTTGTTGACCTGATCCGCTTCCGTTTAGCCGGACATAGCCACGTAAAGTTGCCCACCAATACGTCGACCTTTAGAGACATCGATAAAGCCCTGGATACGATTGATGTATCCACTAGCACACTGGAATTGCATTCTCTGTATGGCCCGGTTCAGCACTGCGAGTTCAATTTTAAGGGAGAACGGTTGAAAATAGATAGTTCGCCGCCCGGCGTTTTGGCGAATTTCTTTCACAGCCAATATTACTACGAAAGAGACGGCATTCGCATCTGTCCGGAGCTCGGGGATTATGTTGTCGATGCGGGTGCCTTTCTGGGCGATACCTCTGTTCGTTTTAGAAAAGTAGTGGGAGAGCAGGGTTTTGTTTATTCCTTCGACCCTCTGGATAGTCATTTGAGAGCCTGTCAATTGAACTTCGAGCAAAATAATATATATTCTGGCTTTAAGTTATTTAATGCGGGGCTTGCAGATATCGTGTTTACGCCTGCCGGCAATACCTCTCATGGAAATGTCGTTGATCCCGGTTTTAGGCTCGCGGCGAAAAATGATATTTTTTCCACAATGACGCTCGATGATCTGGTCGCTCGGGGAGAAATTTCTCGTATCGATTTTATAAAAATGGATGTTGAAGGATCAGAACTACGCGCCTTACACGGTGCGACAGAGACCCTGCGCCGATTTAAGCCTAAGCTGGCTTTGTCGATATACCACTACCCTACCCATTTTTTCGAACTCGCTCTTTTCGTCCATTCTCTGGGGCTGGGATACCGATTCTATTTGGATCACTATACGATCCATCTTGAGGAAAGTGTCCTTTATGCGATTTCCGACCAGTAAATCTGCGTTTTTCCTTACGCCTCCTCCCCTCGTCAGCCTTGTCATGGAAACCGTCATGCACTACTCTCGCAGATATGGGCTATAAAATATGGTTAGTATGCAAGAGGCTGGATGTCAAAAATAATTCTATGGGGTATAGGGCAAATAGCCGAAGTTGTGCACTACTATTTGACAACAGATTCCGAGCATGAAGTCGGCGCGTTTTGTGTTGACCGCGCTTATTTGCAAGAACCATTTTTTAAAGACAAGCCGGTCGTGGCCTTTGACGAAGTGGCGCGCCTTTTTTCACCCTCGGAATATAAAATGGCCATGCCATTAGGATATAAAAACCTGAACAAACACAGGGAAGAAAAGTATCTTCAAGCCAAAGCTATGGGCTATGAGTTCATTACCTATATAAGTTCGCGTACCTCGTGCGACGCCGCCAGCGTCGGCGAGAACACATTCATTTTAAGTCAAAACGATATTCAGCCTTTTGTAAAAATCGGCAACAACGTCATTGTATGGGCAACCAGCGGCATTGGGCATCATACGCAAATTGGCGATCATTGTTTTCTGGCCAGCCCCAAAATTTCTGGGGCGACCGTTATTGGCAGAAACACCTTCATTGGGACGAATGCAACGATTAGCGAGAACCTTTCGATAGGCGAATATTGTATTATTGGCGCGGGAACGGTCATTCTAAAATCTGTCCCCAACGCCAAGGTTATTGCATCCAAACAACCGAAAGCTATGCCAATAAGTAGTCATGATTTAGCAGGATTTCTATGAGAAAATGGGCCAAGCAGGGATTGATTTTCAACGTCAATAAAGAAGCCGAGTGGATGGATTCCTATGCGACCGGCCCGGTTGTTGACATGACCAATGATCGCGTTTGGCGCATTTATTACAACACGCGCGATTCAAAAGGGCGAAGCCGTCCAACCTTTATCGAAGTTGAGACAGGGAATCCCAAAAATATACTTTATGTTCATGACAAGCCATTACTCGATATTGGCAAAATAGGCACTTTTGATGATTGCGGTGTTTCCGTGCTGTCCTTGCTGGATCATGATGGCAAGAAATACATGTATTACCTTGGCTGGACGGTGCGAAACACTGTCAGTTATCATAATTCTCTCGGTCTAGCGATCAGCGAAGACGGTGGAAAAACTTTCCAAAAATTTTCGGAAGGCCCTTTGCTCAGCCCGACTTACCGCGAACCTTATTGTAATGGAGCCTCCTTTACCATGAAAGAAGGCAATCTCTGGCGATTATGGTATACATCTTTTGTGGGGTGGGAGATTCACGACAATCATCCGGAACCTCTCTATAATATCAAATATGCCGAGTCAGAAAATGGCATCGATTGGAACCGAAACCAAATCGTGTCCGTCGATTTTATAGATGAGCGCAAAATAGGGATCGCAAGACCATCGGTTATCAAGGAAGATGGGATTTATAAAATGTGGTACTGCTACCGAGGCGCCAGCGACTATCGAACGAACAAGGACAATAGCTACCGCATGGGTTATGCCGAGTCCTCTGATGGCAAGATTTTCGTTCGCATGGATGACAAGATAGAATTCACATCATCTGGGGAGGCATGGGATTCTGTCATGATGACCTATCCGCATGTCGTAAAGTATAAAGGAAAATATTGGATGTTTTATAACGGTAATACATTCGGTAAAACCGGTTTTGGCTACGCGACAAAGGAGGCATAAATGTCTATTCAACCCCGTCTTTCAATTTGCGTTGCCACTTATAATCACGAGAAGTATATCGCGGAAGCCCTCGAAAGTTTCTTGCAGCAAAAAACGAATTTCTCTTTTCAGATAATTATCGGCGATGATGCGTCTACAGACTCGACGCCGCAAATTTTGCGTGAGTATGCGACCAAGTACCCAGATATTATCAAGCCGATTTTGCGGGAAAAAAATATTTCTCCGATTAAAAATTCTCTCGATATCTATAGCCGCGCAAAAACAGAATTTGTTGCTATTTGTGACGGCGACGATTTTTGGACGAACAAGAACAAATTGCAGAGGCAGGTTGATTATCTGGACGTCCATCCTGAGTGCGCCATCACTTACCATAAAACATGCATTCGGTATGCGGATGGTTCGCATGACGATATTGAATACCCGTCGCCGACCAAACGTTTTGACAAGACGATCCTGACACTCGAGGATTTGGCCGTACGCAACCCCATGCACACCAGCTCCCTTGTCTATCGCTGGCGCTTCCAATCAGAAGATATCAGAAAATTTATGCCAGACGACATCTGTCCCGGCGATTATTTTCTTGCCTTACTCCATGCGGAAACAGGCAATATCGCCTTTATTGATAGCGTGATGTCCGTTTACCGCGTTCATTCGGGGGGGATGTCGTTCGGGATACACAAAAAGCGCTATGACTTAGTATGGTTGCAATATGGTCTCGAGGAACTAAATTTCCATCGAGCTGTTGATACACACTTTAATTCCCGCCTGCACCGATACTTCCGCATCGCCATTGAGAAAAAATCACGCGCGGTTTTGGACGCATATCTGCAACACAGAGCCTTCGATAAATTAGCAACATTTAGCAACGAACACCCAAAATATTACGAAATGGCTATAGATTATAAAAAACAACTAGAACAATTATAGGGGTAGCCATCCCAAATACGAAGTGCAATACCATGCAATAGTTTCGGTGTAGGTATTATATGGCAAAGAATACTGCGTGTTGGTTGATGTTGTTTTCCCAACCGATCATCGCATGGCGACTATCATTAAAACGTAGGCTTGATATTGCCCTTCTTCCCCCTGCTGCGTTGTTCCATAATTGCCTTTCTCCGCCCCGCCGTTTCCAATGCGGCGTTTTGGATATGGCGGCGAGTTCGACGGCGCGGGCGGTGGTTAGGGCGCGGATGCTGAAACCATTCCGCCGCACCATAAGATCTTGCGTCGCGATATTTTTTTATATCGAACCATTCCGGCAATCCCGCACTGCCCTTCTTCGGGCGTCCAGCTTTTGACATGATATGTCTCCTGTAAATTCAGCGTTCAAAATGTTTCAAAAAAACAGCCAACCCGGATGCGAAATATGTCATCTCTCGGTTCTGTGCGCGGATCATACCAAAAATTGGGGGGCGTTGGAATTTCTACAATAGTTTCATATGGTTACTGCTAATTAAGAGCAGCAAGATACTAAAATAAAGTAATGTTTTGAATGTCGGGGTGGTTCTTAACCATGGAGGATTTTGGGTTACGCTTGGCCACCCAGCAAGACTCCGCCAGTTTTATCGACGGGCTTGAGTTGCCTCTCTTGATCGATAAAGTCGAATATAGCCCCCATTTTAGCTGACGCAGACTCCTGGGATCAAAGAGCAATTTGCAACCGACGCATTACCATAGATTTGTTGCGTCCCAAGATTACAAATACCCAACCGGTATAGCATCGACATCGCGCGACAGCGGGATGTCGCTTTCGCGCAGGCAAATAACAGCTCCGTGTCCGACAGGCTTATTCAGGCGTTCAAGCGTTGAAAAATTACCCGCTGCTGAGGCGCTCGGCGTTGCCGTCTTTTTGAATTCGACTGGATAAAGCATACCGTCGCGGTCAATAATCAAATCGATCTCCTTCTGGTCTTTATCACGATAGAAATAAAAAAGAGCACTTTCGCCATTATGCCAATAGCTTTTCAGGATTTCAGCCAGCATAAAGGTCTCAAGGATAGGGCCGGACATAGCCCCAGCCTCTAGCGCTTCAGGCGACGACCATTGCGTCAGATAGCTGCACAGTCCGGTATCGAGGAAGTACAATTTGGGAGTCTTCACCAGCCGTTTGGTAACATTGGTGTGATAGGGGCTGAGCAAATAAACCAGTCCTGAAGCCTCAAGAATGGAAAGCCATGATTTGACGGTTTTGTTGTCAACACCGACATCGCGCGCCAGATCATTGTAATTTAACAGTTGTCCGGTACGTGCAGCGGCGGCGCGCACAAACATCAGAAACGTATTTTCATCGCCGATGCGCATCATATCCCTGACGTCGCGCTGGATATAGGTTTGAAGATAGGATTTGTAGAAAATATCTCGCGGTGTCTTGTGATTGGTTGCAATCCTTGGAAATGAGCCGAGCCAGATTCGTTTATAAACCTCTTTCAGGGTCATAGATTTTGACGCATGACTGCGAGCGGCGTTGATCCACTGCCGTGTGGGTAAAAACGGGCGAGATATGTCCGCCCGTCCGCCAAGTTCGGCATTCGACAATCCCAGCAAGTCAAGAATGGCAACGCGTCCGGCGAGGGTTTCGGACACGTTCTGCATCAGATGAAATTTTTGCGACCCGGTCAGCCAGAACATCCCGGGCTTGCCTTCTCTGTCAACCATCACCTTGATAGCGCTGAACAGTTCCGGCGCGTACTGCACCTCGTCGATGGTGACAGGCGGTTTGTGCGTTTGCAGAAACAGTGCCGGGTCTTTTTTGGCGATTTCCCGCTGATCCAGATCGTCCAACGATACATAACGTCGATTCTTGCTAGCGCAAAATTCCAATAGCGTGGTTTTGCCAACTTGTCGCGGCCCTGTCACAAGCAGAATCGGAAAGGTTTTGGCCGTTTTCCTAATTGTCGTGGCTAGAGTGCGTTTGATCATCATGTCCCATACCGTCTATATTGGAATTGTGTTCCATTATAGACGATTGTAATAAAAATGCAAATCTTTATGCCGGGCAATAACCACCGAAAACTGTGGGTTATTTGACACTACTTTGGCGATCTGGGGGCTTGGTGAAGCTCTATTGCACTCCGTGAATTTGGCCCGGTTAATATCGGTACCGACTCGCGAAACAATTTGAAACTACCAACTCTACTCCTTGCCGGTCTTTGCGACGCGCTCCAGATAATCCGCCCACCACTGCATCATTTTCCGGCGTTCTGGTAAGTATTGGGCGTGGTTGTATGCGGCGCGGATTTTGTTGCGCTCTACATGCGCCAATTGGCGCTCGATAACATCGGGTGTAAATCCATTTTCATTCAAGATCGTCGATGCCGTTGCCCGAAGGCCGTGGCCTGTTGTGCGCGAATGATAGCCCATGCGATAGAGGGCATAGAGCATCGTATTTTCGCTCATAAAGTTCATGGGTTTACGGACAGCATGGCCGGTAGCAATCGCATACATAAAAATCTGACCGCATGTCTGCATCATGCGTTGAGCCAAATCCAAAGCATCTCGCTTTTCCATGATGCGAATGACAGAAAGAAGTTCCGGGGGCGTAATTTCAGCAACGGGACGAGTGCCGAGCCTGGGGAATATATCGACCTCCAGTCTCCGCATTAGGCTTACGGCATGGCGCTCCGTCCAAGCATTGCCCCGTCTTTTGTGCCAATCGCGGGCTACCGCTTCAAAGGTGCTTGCGCTTTTCAGTATAGCCTGACGCCTGGCTTCCTGTTTGACCTGCGATGGATCGTTACCAGCGGCGATATCTTTGTGAGCGTTAAACCGCCGCTCCCGCGCATCGGCAAGACCGCCCTCGGGATACACACCCAAAGCCAAAAGCTTTTCCTTATTCATAAAACGATATCTTAAGCGCCAGTATTTACTGCCGGACGGCATCACCTGCAGAAACATGCCATCGCCATCCGGCAGTTTATACGGTTTTGGCTTGGGTTTGGCGTTGCGAATTTTGACGTCGTTGAGGGGCATGCGGGTACAAATTTTTGGTCCATATTTTGTACCCAAATGCACCCTCAGACGTTAATGGACGCTAAAATTCAAAAAACACCTATGGTTATTGAGTTTTTTGGACGTTTTTGGATTTCCTCAGACCCCAAAGTGGAGCGGGTGACGGGAATCGAACCCGCATAGCCAGCTTGGAAGGCTGGAGCTCTACCATTGAGCTACACCCGCATCGCTTTTCGCGTTGGGGCGGCCTTTATATCAATCTCTTAGGATTTAGCGAAGAAGATTTTTTGCCGCCTGTAATGCGCAAAATGCGGCCTTTTTTTTGGGGGCTGGAGGCCCTATAACCTAGGGAGCCCATTCAACGGAAGCACCCTCATGCTGGCCTATTTCATCCGCCGTTTGCTTTTGATTATCCCGACTTTGTTTGGGATTATGGTGCTGAATTTTATGATCGTTCAGGCGGCTCCGGGCGGGCCTATCGAGCAGATTGTCGCCAAGCTGCACGGCACCGATGTCGCGGCCACGGCGCGGTTTGGCGGTTCGGCGGCGGGCGAGACTGCAGCCCCTATGGGACAGGCAATGCAGATGAACGCCGAGGCCACGACATCGCGCTATCCCGGCGCGCAAGGGGTCGATCCTGAATTGATCAAGGAACTGGAGCATCAATTCGGTTTCGACGAGCCTTTGTATAAGCGCTTCTTCAAGATGATCTATAACTACTCGCGCTTCGATTTCGGCAAGTCGTATTTCAGTGATGAAACAGTGCTGCATCTTGTCGTCAGCAAAATGCCGGTGTCGATCTCGCTGGGCCTGTGGACGACGCTGATCGTCTATTTGATTTCCATTCCTTTGGGCATTCGCAAAGCGGTCAAGGACGGCACCTCGTTCGATATATGGACAAGTGCTGCGATTATCGCCGGGTATGCCATTCCCAGCTTTTTGTTCGCGGTGTTGCTGATCGTCGTGTTCGCGGGCGGGCGTTATCTGGATTGGTTTCCCCTGCGTGGCCTGACATCCGATAATTGGGGCGATATGGATTGGCCGCATCGCATTATGGATTATTTCTGGCATATCGCCCTGCCCGTTACGGCAATGGTGATCGGCGGCTTTGCCAGCCTGACGATGCTGACGAAGAATTCGTTCCTTGACGAAATCAACAAGCAATATGTGCTGACGGCGCGCGCCAAGGGATTAACCGAAACCCGCGTTCTATACGGGCATGTGTTCCGCAACGCGATGCTGATCGTCATCGCCGGATTTCCCGCCGCGTTTATTTCCATCCTGTTCACAAGCTCGCTGCTGATCGAAGTGATTTTCTCTCTCGACGGCATGGGGCTTTTGGGTTTTGAAGCGGCGATCAACCGCAACTATCCCGTGATGTTCGGCACGCTGTATTTCTTTACCTTGCTGGGGCTTATCATGAATGTGCTGGGCGATATGGCCTATGTGCTGACGGACCCTCGCATCGATTTTGAAACGCGCGAGGGATGATTGTGAAAACTAAAACCGCGAAAACGGATGCCGCCTGCCGCCACGGGCATGATTGCGCAATGGGCGTTAATGAAAGCCACGTGCGCGAAATTCTGGCAAGCACCGACAAGCCGATGACGGCCTATGACATCATCCCGGTTTTGTCGAAAAAGCTGGAACACACAGTCGCGCCCACCACCGTTTATCGCGCATTAAAGCATTTATCGGAACACGGCGTCGTCACGCGCATCGAAAGCCGCAATGCCTATGTGCTGTGCCAGCATCCACATGAATCACATGATTGCCTGTTCTTCATCTGCCGTTCCTGCGGCGCCGCGACCGAGGCCCCAGATAACAAAGTCAGCCGCCAGTTACGCAAGGAAGCCGAGGCGCTGGGCTTCGATGTCAGCCGACAGATTTTGGAGATTGTCGGGTTGTGCAAGGATTGCGCGAAGCATGAGCATGTTCATTAGCGTCTTTTAAAACATATAAGCTGGGGCTTGTTTTTTTGTGGGCAAAAACGGGATTGTTAATTTCGGGCAGTTTTTGGATTTGATGATTTACAACTTGAAAAAGGGTGTGGTTTTTTAAGTTGTAGATTGTCAGGCTAGCCGTTTTATTAAGCTGCAGCT
>JBAVWC010000156.1:0-2777 GCA_049697595.1 Alphaproteobacteria bacterium | reverse complement strand
GATAGGGACCAAACTGTCTCACGACGTTTTGAACCCAGCTCACGTACCACTTTAATCGGCGAACAGCCGAACCCTTGGGACCTTCTCCAGCCCCAGGATGTGATGAGCCGACATCGAGGTGCCAAACGACGCCGTCGCTATGGACGCTTGGGCGTCATCAGCCTGTTATCCCTAGAGTACCTTTTATCCGTTGAGCGATGGCCCTTCCACGAAGAACCACCGGATCACTATGACCGACTTTCGTCTCTGCTTGACATGTCCGTCTTGCAGTCAGGCTAGCTTGTGCCATTGCACTCAACATCTGATTTCCGACCAGATTGAGCTAACCATCGCGCGCCTCCGTTATGATTTAGGAGGCGACCGCCCCAGTCAAACTACCCACCATGCAGGGTCCTGGACCGTGATTCACCGGTCTCAGTTAGATATCAAAGATTACAAGGGTGGTATTTCACTGACCTCTCCACTCAGGCTGGCGCCCAAGCTTCAAAGAGTCCCACCTATGCTACACATGCGATCTCTAATACCACTGCAAAGTTATAGTAAAGGTTAATAGGGTCTTTCCGTCTAACCGCGGGAACTCCGCATCTTCACGGAGAATTCAATTTCACTGAGGAGGTGTTGGAGACAGTGGGGAGATCGTTACGCCATTCATGCAGGTCGGAACTTACCCGACAAGGAGTTTCGCTACCTTAGGACCGTTATAGTTACGGCCGCCGTTTACTGGGGCTTCAGTTCAGAGCTTGCACTCCTCTCTTTAACCTTCCAGCACCGGGCAGGCGTCAGACCATATACGTCGTCATGTGAGACTTCGCATAGTCCTGTGTTTTTGGTAAACAGTCGCCACCCCCATTTCTGTGCCCCTGTTTAGTGCTTGCGCATAAAACAGGCTCTCTTATCCCGAAGTTACGAGAGTAATTTGCCGAGTTCCTTCAACACCCTTATCTCAAGCGCCTGAGTATACTCAACTCGTCCACCTGTGTCGGTTTCGGGTACGACCTATACGCTGGAGCTATTTCCTGGAATCTTATCAAGTGCCCTCGAAATCCAATAATCTCGAACACTCTCAAAAATCCGTCACTACCAGCAGGCTACGGAATATTAACCGTATTGCCATCGACTACGCCTTTCGGCCTCGCCTTAGGAGTCGGCTCACCCTGCGTGGATTAACCTTGCGCAGGAACCCTTGGACTTACGGCGACAATGTTTCTCACATTGTTTATCGTTACTCATGTCAGCATTCTCACTTCCGATACCTCCATCTGCTCTCCCGAGTCAGACTTCACAGGCTTACGGAACGCTCCGCTACCGCGTGTATTGCTACACACCCATCGCTTCGGTGAATGACTTAATCCCCGTTACATTTTCGGCGCAGGCCGGCTTAACTAGACCAGTGAGCTATTACGCTTTCTTTAAAGGATGGCTGCTTCTAAGCCAACCTCCTGGCTGTCTTGGCCTTCCCACATCCTTTCCAACTTAGTCACCACTTGGGGACCTTAGCGGATGGTCTGGGCTCTTTCCCTCTCGACTACGGACCTTAGCACCCATAGTCTGCCTCCCGGATTGTACTCCTGGGTATTCGGAGTTTGGTTAAGTTTGGTAAGGCTCGCGCCCCCCTAGCTCATCCAGTGCTCTACCCCCCAGGGTAATCATCCGAGGCTCTACCTAAATAGATTTCGCGGAGAACCAGCTATTTCCTAGTTTGATTGGCCTTTCACCCCTAACCACAGCTCATCCCCGACTTTTTCAACAGGCGTGGGTTCGGTCCTCCAGCAGGTGTTACCCTGCCTTCAACCTGGCCATGGCTAGATCACTAGGTTTCGGGTCTAATACATGCAACTAAGGCGCCCTATTAAGACTCGCTTTCGCTTCGCTTCCACCTATCGGCTTAAGCTTGCTGCATACACTAACTCGCTGACCCATTATACAAAAGGTACGCTCTCACCCTTACGGGCTTGAACTGCTTGTAAGCATTCGGTTTCAGGTACTCTTTCACTCCCTGCATTAGGGTTCTTTTCACCTTTCCCTCACGGTACTAGTTCACTATCGGTCACTGAGGAGTACTTAGGCTTGGAGGGTGGTCCCCCCACGTTCAAACAGGATTTCACGTGTCCCGCCTTACTCGAGAGTTATCTCAACCATCTACCCGTACGGGACTATCACCCTCTGCGGTCGCCTTTTCCAAGGCGTTCTGGTTTGATTAAGATAACTACTGGCCTGGTCCGCGTTCGCTCGCCACTACTTGCGGAGTCTCGGTTGATTTCCTTTCCTCTGGGTAATGAGATGTTTCAGTTCCCCAGGTTTGCTTCAACAACCTATGTATTCAGTTGTTAATACACCTTACGGTGTGGGTTTCCCCATTCGGACATTTCCGGATCAAAGGGTGCTCGCGCCTCCCCGGAACTTATCGCAGCGTGCTACGTCCTTCATCGCCTCTCAGTGCCAAGGCATCCACCAAATGCTCTTGTCATGCTTGATCCTTATCAGAAGCCAGATTTGTTTGGTGTAAACAGGTGGCTCTATCCGACAAGGAGTAGATACCCGTTCAATCTGCGTCACTGGCTGACAACCTTAATTCCTACGAGATCCGCCTTCGGGGCGGAGAATAGGAAAAGCGACTTTCTTCCGACATGTCTTGTTCGTGGTTTCCCGCTTCGGGCCTCAGCAGACCCAAAACACCGCAAACAAGACGACTTTCATTCTTTACCAATCAGCCATACCCTATGAAAGTATATGACTGATCGATGTCATCATCAAAAATTCTTCACTATGTTCAAGAA
>JBAVWC010000155.1:0-1566 GCA_049697595.1 Alphaproteobacteria bacterium | reverse complement strand
CTCCGGATGACCGTAACGCTTCAGGTAGCTGCTCTTCTTGGACGCCGCCAGGTCCGTCCCCTCGCTCGGATCGATGCTGACCACAACAATGTTGAAGTCCTTGCCCGGAACAAATCTCACCATCTGCAGCGCGCCGGTCAGCCCGTCCAGCTCCTCGGAGCACAGCATCGGGCACCGGTAGTACACCAGCGCCAGAATCACAGGCCGATTGCCGAAGTAGCTCGCCAGTTGCACCTGCCTGCCGCTGTCGTCCGTGAAGGTCAGGTTCAGCGGCAGTTGCTGGTTCAGCCGCTGATCGATGCCCACGTCGTTCAGAAGCGAGGGCGGCTTGTCGTTCACCGGACCCACTTCTTTTTCGCCGTAGCCTGAAACCTGCGCGCTCAGGGAAGGAGTGCATGCTGCCAGGTACAGCACAATCGCGCCCGCGGCGGCAACCGCCACGCTTCTCCAGCTTCTCCGGATTGTGCCTGTGCTGCGCATGTTTCTCCTCCCTTTCCACCGGCGTGCCGCTGGATTCATCCAGCTTCCGGTTTCTTTCAGGCGCACTGCCGGCGCCCTGGCTATCTGCTCTACTGCTGGCTCTGGCCCGTAGCGGCCTGCGCCTGCGCTTCCTCTTGTTCGTAACCTGTGCGCGCAAATCCATTCGTCAGCGGGTAGTGGATCACCGGCCTCACATCGCCTGTCATCAGCGGTGTTTCAGTCCCCGCAGGCGCCACCGGCAATCCCTGCTGCGCAATCAGCTCCATGGCCCGCTCAATCGGAATTCTCACCGTGCCCTTCGATTGATCAACCCACGTGTAGTGGTCCAGCAGCAGGTCCTCGCGCTCGTGCAGGTCCATCACATCCTGGTTGCCGTCGTCGGTCTGCACCCGCGGCGTCGGGAACTGCTGCATCAGCGCCGCAACCTTGTTCTGCAGATCCGGGCTGGAAGGCAAATTCCCCAGCTGCCGCACGTCCACTGTCTTGGTCCACTTGCTGTTGGGTCCGTCTTCCTGGTTCATGTGAGCGTTCAGCACCTTGCCGATGCCGTAGCACAGCACACCCGTCACCGCCACAAAGATCGCCAGCGCCAGGAGAAATACGATAATGCCGGTAATCCGGACATCTGATTTCTCGTAGCCCGCTGCAACGTCAATCTCCTGCGGCTCGTGATTCTCAGGATCGTGATGGTTATGCGTTGACATGTTCAGGCTCCAGAATCTCCGCCAGATGCGGATCGTTCGTCTGCACCAGGGGCCGCGTCTTCAGTTGAATGCAGAAGTAGGCAACCCAGAAGGCTGTCATCGCCACGGGCACCGCTACGTACTCGAGCATTCCCCAGCTGAAGTGCAGGTTCCGCGCGGAGTCGCTGTAGGTGGGCTCGATCAGCCACCACAGATCGAACGCCCGCGCAAACACCATCCATTGGCACACCCGCACCAGCCGCTTCTTGTTGCGCTTCAGGTCGCGCGAGAGCAGCAGCGTGAACGGAATCAGCCAGTGGAAGATGAAGTCCAGCGTGATGATCACGCCCCACCCGCCGCGAATGCGGTCCAGGTACCAGTTGATCTCTCCCGGCAGGTTGCC
>JBAVWC010000154.1:0-1810 GCA_049697595.1 Alphaproteobacteria bacterium | reverse complement strand
CTTCTCTCGAAGCGCCCCTTCTCCCGAAGTTACGGGGCCATTTTGCCGAGTTCCTTAACGAGAGTTCTCCCGCGCGCCTTCGTGTTCTCCACGCGCCCACCTGTGTCGGTTTCCGGTACGGGCACCTCATCACTCGCTAGAGGCTTTTCTTGGCAGTGTGACTTATGGGACTTCGGTACTGTACTTCCCTCCCCATCACAGCTTACGATTACCAGGGTGCGGATTTGCCTACACCCCTCGCTCGCTGCTTGGACGGCCTCTTCCATCCGGCCGCTTCCCTCAGCCTCCTGCGTCACCCCTTCGCTCAAGCGCGATGTTGGTGGTACAGGAATTTCAACCTGTTGTCCTTCGACTACGCCTTTCGGCCTCGCCTTAGGTCCCGACTTACCCTGGGCGGACGAGCCTTCCCCAGGAAACCTTGGGCTTTCGGCGGACAAGATTCTCACTTGTCTTTTCGCTACTCATACCGGCATTCTCACTTCCATCCGCTCCACCAAACCTCTCAGTTCAGCTTCCCCGCAAATGGAACGCTCCCCTACCATGTTTCCATCCATAGCTTCGGTGTCTGGTTTAGCCCCGTTACATTTTCCGCGCAGCGCCACTCGACCAGTGAGCTATTACGCACTCTTTAAATGGTGGCTGCTTCTAAGCCAACATCCTGGTTGTCTGTGCAACGCCACATCGTTCCCCACTGAACCAGTACTTTGGGACCTTAGCTGTTGGTCTGGGCTGTTTCCCTCTTGACCACGGGTCTTATCACTCGTAGTCTGACTGCCAGGTTCTTCGACAAAGTGGCATTCGCAGTTTGACTAGGCTTGGTAACCCTCGCGGGCCCCGCACCCAATCAGTGCTCTACCTCCACTTCTCATTCCCTGACGCTAGCCCTCAAGCTATTTCGGGGAGAACCAGCTATCTCCGGGTTCGATTGGAATTTCTCCCCTACCCCCAGTTCATCCCCTGGCTTTTCAACGCCAGTGGGTTCGGGCCTCCATGCGGTGTTACCCGCACTTCACCCTGACCAGGGGTAGATCACCCGGTTTCGGGTCGATGACGACAAACTCATTCGCCCTATTCAGACTCGCTTTCGCTTCGGCACAGGCTCCTTCGCCTTCACCTTGCTTGCCATCATCACTCGCCGGTTCATTCTACAAAAGGCACGCCGTCACATGTCATGCATGCTCCGACTGCTTGTAAGCACACGGTTTCAGGTTCTATTTCACTCCGCTCCCGCGGTTCTTTTCACCTTTCCCTCACGGTACTATCCGCTATCGGTCGCCAAGGAGTATTTAGCCTTAGGAGGTGGTCCTCCCAGATTCCCACGGGATTTCTCGTGTCCCGCAGTACTTGGGGTCTGTTGCACATTCCACAATCCGTTTCGGTTACCGGGCTCTCACCGTCTATGGCCGGCCTTCCCATGCCGTTCTCCTACGAATTGCTTCCTGTTGGCTCCCTGCAGGTTGCCACCAACAGCCCCTCGACCCCGCATACGCATCGACTGCAGTCTGTACCACGTATACGGTTTAGGCTTCTCCGCTTTCGCTCGCCACTACTTACGGAATCGCGTTCGCTTTCTTTTCCTCGAGGTACTTAGATGTTTCAGTTCCCTCGGTTGCCTCCGTACACCTATTTATTCAGTGCACGGTACTAGCGCTTCACACTAGCAGGTTTCCCCATTCGGACATCCACGGCTCAATGCTCGCTTACAGCTCCCCGTGGCATTTCGGTGTTCGCCCCGTCCTTCTTCGGCTCTTGGCGCCTAGGCATCCTCCGTGCGCTCTTCCTAACTTCACCGTTTTGACTTCCTAACCAC
>JBAVWC010000153.1:0-4472 GCA_049697595.1 Alphaproteobacteria bacterium | reverse complement strand
CGGGTGAGGGGGTACAGTCACTGTTATTGGGAACACTTTAACCCCTCACCGGAAAAACTAAGACTTGCCAAGCGGCAAGCCTAACTTTTTCCGCCTCTCCCTTTGGGAGAGGAAAACAAGGAGCGGCACGTGCCAGAAAACTCACTCGTTTCATCCCAGAAACTTATCTCCGAATATCTGACTCTTTTGCGGCGATCTCCGGCAGTTCCGGAAATCGCCGTTTCTGCTTTGTCGGATACGTTGCCCGCGCGGGATCTCTCGCGCTCTTGCGCTTTGGTGTTCTCTCCGCATCCCGATGATGAATGCCTGACGGGTGCTTTGCCCCTGCGGCTGCATCGTGAAAACTGGCAGATCGTGAATATCGCGGTAAGTTTGGGCAGCACGGCCGAACGTCGCGCGCCGCGAAAAGAAGAATTGGCGAAGGCGTGCGCTGTTCTCGGTTTCGATTGTGTCGTGCCGCACGAGGACGGGCTTGAGAATATTAATATCGCGCGCCTCGCCGAAATTATCGCGCATTATAAACCGCAGGCGGTTTTTATGCCGCATTCGCAGGACGCGCATCCTACGCATATCGGCACGCATTTTCTGGCTATGGATGCCTTGGCAAAACAAGCGCATGATTTTTCCTGCGCCGTTATTCAAACCGAATATTGGCAGCCGATCGAAGAACCTAATCTGATGATCGGCATCGGCGAAATCGACGCCGCGGCATTGCTGTCGGCGCTCGCCTGTCACGAAGGCGAAAATGCCCGCAATCCTTTCGATGCCCGTTTCCCCGCCTATCTGATCGACAATGTGCGCCGTGGCAGCGAGCGCATCGGCGGCAAAGGCGTCGCCTCGGCCCCAATGGATTTCGCGATGCTGTATAAATTCGGCATTTGGAAAAATGGCCAGTTCATACCCTCGGCGTTGAATCGGATTGTCGGCGTGGATGAGCAAATAGGCGGCGTTATCGCGGCGTAAGTCTATGCTCTGTTCAATTCGCGATAAGGCACATGCTTTTTTGGCGCCGGCGGGGCGGCCAATTCCGTCGATGCGTTTTGCATGTGATAGGCGGTGGACATAGCCTTCAGCAATATCGGCAGAAAATGATATTTTTCCAGTGTGTGGAGGCTGATGGCTTTCGAGTCCTTTGGTGCAAGCCGATCTTCCGGTGGGATATTGTTAAGATTCTTGTCTGGAATGAGATCGCGGTAGAGCCCTGTAGACGTTGAATTGAAAGCGGTTGCAGGGACTAAATAAATGCCCGGTACATAGTCTTGAAAAAAACTGTGATTTGAAAAGTTGAGCTCCGTGTCGGATGCCTCAACAGTGGAATTGCTCATAACAAGAAGTACGGCCTTTTGACCAGTGTAATTCCCTGCGTCGATAGCATCACCAAGATTCATGATCCAGACTTGGCTGCCAATGCGCACCGCCGTGACGGCGTGAGCATCTGCCCGTTCGCCATCCCCATATACGTCTTCGCCGACCCAGCGAATATTCTGTTCATGAAAGCCAAGTTTTTCAAGCGCAAACAGTTTGAGCCCGGCGACCTCGTCGCACACCCCTTTATTGAGATCCAGCACTTGCTTAAAGGTGTGATGATCGAGATCGCTTTTTGCATGCGATTCCTCGTCATAGTCGTAAGAGATCGTGTTTAAATATGTGTCGACCATTTCAATTTGCGTTAATTGGTCAGGCACTTTTTTTACTAGCTTGAGCATGTCGGCGAAAGCTTTGACATGCGGGTCGCAGGTTGGCGCATTTTTTGTGCAATCATCCATAGCGGCTTGAAGCTCGGCGCTGTCTTGCAGATATCTGGCTTGATATGTGCTAAGCCAGCCCGTCTTGCTGGAGGAAGGATCGGTATATTCCTGATAGCCGCCTACAGTGAACCCAAGCTTTGAGGGCTCTGGCGCGGGGGAGCCGGCATAGACCGGGGCTTTTGCGAAAGTGCTTGCGGCGAGAAGTGCAAATAGCCCTCTGCGGATATTTTTTCCTATGCGAGAACGGCACGCCTTTTGACCTGCGCGGCGGAAATCGGAAATGATGGGCGGTTTATCCGTCATTGCGTTCTTTATGAAATATCGTTTTCCTGCAGAAATCCTTGTCGGATTTATCCGCAAGCGAGCGGGATCTTTGGCGGCGGATTGGCCATCTTCATTTGGTAGCTCTGCGAGATAGCGGCTTGCATCGGTTGCAGGAAATCATATTTCTTCAGCGTGTCGAGGCTTATCATCACCGTTTCTTCCTGCGCCTTTCGGGCTTCTGCCGGAACATTGCTGAGGTCCGGCTTAGGGGGAGCGCTTTTGTAAAATCCCACACCTGCGGAGTTGAAATACATTGTCGGCACAAAATGAACCGGGACAAAATGTCCTTTTACACAAGATTCCATATTGCTGTGACCGGACATGTCGAGCTGAGCGCTTGCTTCCTCGATTTCTGAAAGCAGAATTGTAAGGATTTCGGCTTGTTTTCCCGAAAGATTGCTTGCATCGATAGGGTAGCCGCCCAGACTCATCGCCCACACTTTATTACCTATCTTCGCATCCATGACAGCGTGGCTGCCGACGAACTCACCGTTTGGCGTATATAAATTCTCGCTGACATAGCGAATGCTACTCTCGGGAAGTTTCAGATATTCAGCCCCAAACATTTTTAGTCTGGCAATTTCATCGCATATGGCCCTATTTAAGTCTAACGCTTCCTTCAATGAATGATCGTGAATATTGATGCTCCCTATCTCGGCATCATCATAAGTGAAGGTATTAAAATAGGTCTGGAGCATTTCCATCTTCGTCAATGTGTCTGGCACTTTTTGCGCCAATTCGAGCACATTCAGGAAAGGCCTGACATGCGGATCGCAGGTTGTCAGATTTTTGGCGCATGCATCCAGCGCGGCTAGAAGCTCAGCTTTATCTTTTAAGTATTTATCGCGATTTTGTGGAAGGTCGATTTTCGAGCCGTCCACGGGGGTGGGGTCTTCCTGATAACCGCCTATCGGAAAAGCATGACCAGGTGTTTGGCTGCTAAGCGCCGGATAATATTGTGGTGGGGTGGAGGGAGATCCGACGCATGCCGCAATGGGGCTTGTCGCAAGGGCCATATAGATAGCGCGGCGGACATTTCCGCCTTTTTTAGGACGGCAAGCGTTACTGCCTGCGAGAACAAAATCGGCAATAGTTTTATATGTGTCCGTGAACATATGATCCTCGAAATATTATTGTTTCTCCAGCGCAAAACGCTAACATTATGTTGTGGAAGGCAACAAGAGTAATTTGATAAATTAACCAAAGAAAACTATTGGGGTGCCGTCAACCTTGGGTAGGTGAAGCGGCTTTGGCGGGGGCTTGTGCGGGGGTGGCGGGAGGGTGGGCTTCGGCTCTCGCCTCGGCCTCCAGCGTCTGATAACTATGTGCAAATGCCGTCAGCATCATTGGCAGGAAATGATACTTCTCCAGCGTTTGCAGGCTGAGTTTGCTCGTATGAGCGGGCGCATTCCGGGCGACAAGGGGAACATTGGCAAGGTCGTCGCGCGGTTGAAAGCCGTTTATAAAATGGGCGTCTGTCGTATTAAAAGCCACGGTGGGCACATACTGATAATTGCTCTCCTGCGCCGTAGCGCTGTGGCCTGAAAAGTTAAGCTGTGCGGCATCCGTTTCAACGGTGGAATTGGTGATCGCGCCGTTTGTTGCGGCTTTTTGGGAATAGTTATCCATGTTGAGCTGATAGCCGCCTTCAGAGTCATTCATAATCCAGGTTTGATTGCCGATACGCACTGCAGTCACGGCATGCGAACCGGTGGGGATGTTGCTTACATAAACAGCCTCGAAAACGATGTGAACATTGTTTTCTTTGAAGCCGACTTTTTTCAGTGCGAAAGCTTCAAGTTCCGCGTTCTCTTTACAAATGTCCTGATAGTCATCCAGAGCTTGCTTGAGCGTCCGGTAGTTCGAAGGAGCTTTAGCTTGCATAAGTTCGGCATAATCATAATTGATCGTATTCACATAGGTTTTGATCATTTCAATCTGCGTCAATTGGTCCGGCACCTGTTTGACCAGATCGATCATGTTCGCGAAAGCTTTGACCTGCGGATCGCAGGTGGGCGCGTTTTTCGCGCAAGCATCCATTGCCGCCTGAAGTTCAGCACTCTCTTTGATATATTGGGCCTGATAGTCGCCGAGCCAACCGACTCCGACGAGGGACGGCCCGTATTCCTTATACCCGGCCATTGTGAAGGCCGCCGATTGCGGCTGGACGGTTGGAGTGGATGACGGCGAAGCTTTGAGCGGAGACCCCATCGCAAGAGCGACCAATGCGCCACGGGCGATGTTTTTTAATGTTCGGGGACGGCAAGTGGTTTGGCTGGCGCGGCGCAAATCGAAAAGACTGCCGGATTCGCTTTTCATACAACTCGTCCCTGAAATCACACTCTCTCTGTGGGATGAGTGTAACAGAGGGTGGTGAAAGTAATATGAATATCTATAAGT
>JBAVWC010000152.1:0-2569 GCA_049697595.1 Alphaproteobacteria bacterium | reverse complement strand
ATTGGCCCGACGCGGCCGGATTGTTTGACACTATGTTCGGGGGTTCTTTTACGCACCGTGCCCCTGGTTAATGTGGCCTTGCTGACATGATCGCCTATTGGAGCGCGCAGTGGCAACGGTGCTTGGGGCAGTGCACGTGGGCAGTGGGGCTGCGGCTCTCTCTGTCTCTCTCTGTCTCTCTCTGTCTCTCTGTCCTTCTCTCTCTCCCTCTCTCTTTGTGTTTAAACACTGTTCACCTCCTTCGTCTCTGAACACAACTTTAACCCCTTGCGAGCGCGTGCATTGTGTTTTGTTTTGACTGGCAACCGATGGGCGGGAAAAATGTTTTACGGGCCAGACCGAGGCATAGGTAAGAGGTGTGGTGGATGTGGTGTTGTTGTGGTGCCGAGGACGCCCAAAGGTTGACAGTTGATGTTGTTACATTTGCAGGGCCGCTCCTGCTAGCTTGGGCTCGTTGGCGTCGACGTATAGCTTGAATGCTTGCGATTTCCAGCGACCGAATGACTGAATGGTGCTTGCATCAGCTCCTGCCTCCGCGAGCGAAGTTGCGCCTCCAGCGCGGAAGCTGATACCGCGGAACTGCCTCATGTCGATGCCGACGACCCTGACCAGGCTAGTGGTGTTGTCAATGAGAGTGCGATACAGGAGCGGAGAGCCGTCTGACAAAGCAAATAGTGCAACAGCGGAGCGCGGACGCATGGAAAGGTAGTGTTGCATTGCGCTGACTGCGACTGGCCACATAACACGAACCGTTGCGCCTTTGTATTCTGAGTCCGCTTTGCTTTGATTCAGGTGAATGGTGAAGTGCAGAGGAGGCCCTGCTTCCCACTTGAGTGACTCCAGTGTTAATAACCTGGCTGGCTTGGAGGCGCTGCGTGGGCAAATTTCGCTTGGACGAAAGAGGCCGCCCACCGCTGTGCACAGAGCTGCAAACAGTACGGCGTGATTATAAAGGTGCAGCTTGAAGCGAGTGCTGAATTGCTTGACTAATGAAGTGGTGATTGGTAACCGCCTTCTCCGTGATTTGTCAGGCGCGTTGCGTTTAATGCCTAACATGATGCGGTCAAGGAGCGCGCGGTCGCCGATGTCGAACTTGAGACCGTGTTCAATGTGAAGACTGCGTACTGCACTGAGGTAGCTGTTGATTGTTGCTGGCTGAACGCGCTTGGATAGATCGGCCACCCATAAACATAACAGTTCTTGTGATGCAGGAAGGAATTTCTTGAAGCCGCGGCTGTAAGCGAACATCGCGAATTGGCGTTGTGATGTTGAATATGATTTCTTTGATCCACCGGCCAGACCGCCAGCAAGGAGGTACTGCGCACGAGCTAGAAGCTGGGGGTCGGAACGGCTAATGGGGTGGTTGGATAAGGCTCCGCGGCCGGGAAGCGCTGCTTGAATAAGTCGATCTGCAAGCGCGACAGTGGGTCAGCGAGGGTGTTGGCAATGCCTGGCGTATGCAGAACGCGAAACTCAAAGCCACAAACAGCAGAGACAAAGAAAAGAGAGCGAAGCAATTGCATTATTGGTTCTGATGCACTGGTGCGCGCGTGGACAGCGCCCACCACCGTCATGGCATCACAGTGAAAGGTCACTTTTCTGCCGCGCCAGTGCTGACCCCAGGTGGCTGCAGCGCGCGTGATGCACCACAGCTCCATCCAAGGCATGGATTCTCGCTTGGCTGCGGTTGCTTGTGCGCGTTCCTCATCGGACCATGCGCAGGAAAACCATTGGCGTTGAAACACGGCGCCGTAGCCCAGCGTTGAGGCGTCGGTCCACAGCTGCAATGTGGCGCTTGATGACCAGGCAACATCGTATAGGAGACCAACGCCGTTCCATCGTGGAAGGAAGTCGCGCCACCAGCGCATGTCCGAGGTAAAGCCCGATGATAATGATATGCGTGCGCCTTTCCTCATGTGGTGCGTGGCTGACAGGAGCGTGAAAGCATGGCGCGTGAATGTTCGGCCTGGCCTGACAACTTTGGCGGCAAAGCTGAGCAGGCCAACCCAGCTCTGCAGTTCACGCCGTGTGCATGATGATCGCGTAGCCCAGACCTCTGCTTGTTCTTGGAGTTGCTTCAAGCGGTCGCTGCTGAGGCTGGCTGTCATTGATAACGAATCGACTTGGATGCCGAGGAATATCAGTGAAGTGACCGGGCCTTCAAGTTTCTCCATTGACACGGGAAGGCCAAGGCGGCGAAACAGGTCCAACAGCTGTTTGAGTTCGCTTGCTGCGGCTTTCTTGTCGCTGATTAACAGAAAATCATCGATGTAATGGCAGAGACGCCTGACCGACGTGTTGTGGAGCACTGCCCATTCCGCTGCCGTGGCGTACCGTTCCCAGATAGCGCATGATGAGGAGAGGCCGAAGGGCAGCGTTTTGTCGAAGTAAAATTTGCCTTCCCAGTGCAGTCCTAGCAACGCGAAATCAGCAGGGCGGACCGGTATGCACTTGTACGCTGATGCAATGTCAATCTTGCTTAACATTGCGCCCTTGCCCTGTGCTACTAGGAGGTCCATGGCTGCGTCGAAAGAGGATAATCGGCAGTGCAGATCTTCGATCATTGAAT
>JBAVWC010000151.1:0-5236 GCA_049697595.1 Alphaproteobacteria bacterium | reverse complement strand
AATACCCGCCGGAACATGCCGCCTTGTCGTCTCTTTTCGAGGCGATCACGCATGAATCCTTTGAGACGGCGCGTACTTTTTACGGCTGTATTGCCTCTGTCGCCCCGAATCATGCGACGCTTTTGCGCGAACCCTCAGCGGCGACCGAGGCGCTGCCTTTGCCTGCCGGGGAAACGGTCTTATGGGATAAACGCTGGCTGGTAACGGCCCGGGGGCAAATCCTCCCGCACACCCTTATGATCCGCGCTTTGGGCAACCCGCCGCACGCGCTGATTGACCATTTGGCCCCCGGTTTGCGTCATCAAATCCCCCAGGGCCGCATCCGCGCCAGCCTGCCCGCTTTGTGGAACGGCGATGAGCTTTATGCTATTCCTTCTTTTGACGCGACATATCCCTTCTGTATGGCCTATCGAAAACAGACATTTCCCTAATTCGGATAAATGATTTAGAGTTAGTTTCCTGCTCCGGTGATGTTTCCCTCATGGCTTACGATAACGCGCAAAATATGAGTGCTTCGACCGGCGTCCTGCTGGGGTCGCGGGTCGAGATTTTTCCCTCACAGCCCTTGCCCGAACTTAACAGCCCGGGCGGCTCGGCCTTCGCCGCACGCTTAATTTCCGACGCCTCGTCCAGTCTTTATGCGATCATCTGCAATTCGGGCATGCCGCCGCGCATCGAGTCGGTGCAGTCTATGCGCGCGCTCGATAACCCGACCCTGCTGCGCCTGATCGAGGCGGGCGTTGTTGCGTGGCCCGACGGCACCTTTGCCTATGCGTTTGTGTATCAAAGGCCTTTGACGGCCCGCATGATGACGACACTGGACGAAACGCGCGCGCCGTTGAACGAAGACACCCTCGGTCATCATTTTATCACGCCGATGATCGGGGCTTTGGTCGCTTTGAGAAATGTCGGCATCGTTCATAACGCTATTCGCCCCACCAATATATTCTGGCGCATCGGCACGCCCACGCCGCCGCAGATCGGCGAATGCCTGTCGATGCCGGCGGGAGTCGGGCAGCCCGTTATTTTTGAGCCTATCGAACGCGCGCAGGCGATGCCTTTGGGCCGGGGCCCCGGCATTTTTGCCGATGATTGTTATGCGTTCGGCGTAACGCTGGCGTTCTTGGTTCTGGGGCGCAATCCTTTGCAGGGGCACGATGATCAGGCCATTATCGATATCAAGATGCAGCGCGGCAGCTTTGGCGCCTTGATCGGCAATAATCGCCTGTCACCGATACATATCGAGATTCTGCGCGGCTTGCTGTCCGATGACGCTATGCAACGCTGGACGGCGCCCGATCTCGATATGTGGATGAACGGGCGGCGCATGACGCCGAAAAGCTCGGATGCCGGGAAGCGCGCCGCGCGGCATTTTGATTTTATGGGCAAGGCTTACTGGCAGATCGGCCCTCTGGTCCTGGCGCTTGCCGCCAATGTCGGCGAGGCGGCCAAAATTATTGAAAATGAATCCCTCAGCAAATGGCTGCGCCGCGCGATGAATGACGAGGAGCGCGCCAAAAATCTGGGCATCGTCGTCAATGATTTGAAAAAAAGCGGCAAGGCCGCGCGTTATGAAGATCAGGTGGTGACGCGGGCCTGCATCGCGCTCGATTACACGGCTCCTATCCATTATCGCGGGCTTTCGGTCATGCCGGCGGGCGTTGCTTCCTTGTTGGCCGAAGCGGCGATCAACGGCAATAATCTCTCGGTTTTGTCGGAAATTATTTTGAGCCAGTTGGTGAATTTGTGGATCGAGATGCAAAAGGACACCAAAACCGACTATGTCGTTTTGGCGCAGTTGTTCGATCGCATGAAAACATCGGTCGAAAAAACGTCGCTGGGCAACGGTATCGAACGCGCCACTTACGAGGCCAATTTGGAATTGCCGTGCCTGAGCCCGATGTTGCGCGGCCAGTATGTCGCGACGACCAAAATGCTGCTGCCCGCGCTGGAGCGCGTTGCCGCAGGTGGCAACAGGCCGCGCGAGCCTCTCGATCGCCATATCGCCGCTTTTATTCTGGTGCGGGACAAGCGCAGTGAATCTCTTTTCACGCCGATGACGGCGCCCGAAGGATCTATCAAGCGGGGCATTGCACTTTTGACCCTGTTCTCTGAACTGCAATATCGGCACGGGCCCGACCGCTTGCCGCATCTGGCCGCGTGGCTGGCGCCTGTCGCCGAACCCACGGTTCGCCGCTTCCTCAGCAAAACCTTGCGCACCCAGTTGCAAAAACAAATCAAGGACGCGATAGCTGCGGGCGATCTGGTTCTGCTTTTGCGTCTGATCGACGATAGCAGCCGCATCGAGCGCGATAGGCAGGATTTCGTCGCCGCGCGCTTATTGCATTTGAATATCCAGAAAGAAATCGTCGGACTTGAAGCCAAACTCAGCAACCGCGAAAACGTCGTGCGCAGCGCGGGCAAACCTATGGCGGCATCGATCAGCAGCTTCCTCGCCATTATCCTGATCTGCGCCGCCGTGTTGCGCGCACTGCTAGAGATGTTGATTCAGTAATCGAGAACCCCTAACCGTTTCGGTGGACATGATGAACACAATCCCTGTTTCTGCCGCCTCTGCATCAAGCGCGTGGATCGATGCCGACAAATACCACGAGATGTATGCGCAATCTATCCGGAACCCTGTCGCGTTCTGGGGCAAGCATGCCGAACATCTCGACTGGATCAAACCCTTTAGCAAAGTCACAAGCGGCGATTTCACCGGCGACGTTCAGATCAAATGGTTTGAAGACGGCACGCTGAATGCCAGCCTCAATTGCATCGACCGCCATTTGCCGGAACGCGCGACAAAGACCGCGATTATATGGGAGCCCGATAATCCTTCGGAACCTGCTCTGCATATTACCTATGCCGAGCTGCATGAAAAGGTCTGCGCATTCGCCAACGTCCTGAAACGCCACGGCGTCGTCAAAGGTGATCGCGTCATTATTTATCTGCCGATGATTCCGGAAGCCGCCTATGCACTGCTGGCCTGCGCGCGCATCGGCGCTGTGCATTCGGTCGTCTTTGCCGGATTTTCGCCGCATAGTTTGCGCGAGCGTATTCTGGATTGCGGCGCGAAACTGGTTATTACGGCAGACGAAGGATTGCGCGCCGGACGCAAATCACCGCTCAAAGCCAATATGGACGAAGCGCTGGCTTCTTGCCCCGACGTTAAAAAATCTATTGTCGTTCGCCGCACCGGCAATGTCGCCGCGTGGCATCAGGGCCGCGATGTCTGGCTGCATGACGAGATGGAAAGTGTTTCCACCCAATGTGCCGCCGAGGAAATGAATGCCGAAGATCCTTTGTTCATCCTCTACACATCCGGTTCTACGGGAACGCCGAAAGGCGTTTTGCATACGACGGCGGGTTATCTGCTTTATGCCGCGCTGACGCATAAATGGGTTTTGGATTATCATGACGGCGATGTTTATTGGTGCAGCGCGGATATCGGTTGGGTGACGGGGCATAGCTATATCATCTATGGGCCGCTTGCCAACGGCGCAACCACCGTGATGTTTGAAGGCGTGCCGAATTATCCTGACTCGTCGCGCTTCTGGCAGATTATCGATAAGCATAAGGTCAGTATTTTTTACACCGCGCCCACCGCCATTCGCGCACTCATGCGCGACGGTAATCAATGGGTCGAAAAAACCAGCCGCAAGAGTTTGCGTTTGCTGGCATCGGTCGGCGAGCCGATTAATCCCGAAGCGTGGCTGTGGTATTACCGTGAAGTGGGCAACGAACGATGCCCCGTTATCGACACCTGGTGGCAGACGGAAACCGGGGGCCATATGATAGCGCCCTTTGCCGGAGCCACGCCCTTGAAACCGGGTTCTGCCACGCGGCCTTTCTTCGGCGTCAAGCCTGTGGTCGTGGATAATGACGGCAATGTTTTGAAAGGCGCTTGCGAAGGCATTCTTTGTATCGCCGATAGCTGGCCCGGCATGATGCGTACGATCTATGGCGATCATGCGCGCTTTCTTAAAACCTATTTCAGTATTTATAAGGGGCTTTATTTCACCGGCGACGGTTGCCGCCGCGATGAAGACGGTTATTACTGGATTACAGGCCGCGTCGACGACGTGCTTAATGTTTCCGGTCACCGCCTGAGTACGGCGGAAATCGAAAGCGCCTGCGTCGGACATCCTGCGGTTGCCGAAGCCGCCGTCGTCGGCTGCCCGCACGATATCAAGGGGCAAGGCATTTATGTTTATGTTACATTGAAACTGGGCATTGAAGGCACCGATGCCTTGCGCCGCGAGCTTATCAAACATGTGCGCGATGAAATCAGCCCGATTGCCACGCCCGATTATATTCAATGGGCTCCGGCTCTACCCAAAACCAGATCGGGCAAAATCATGCGCCGCATTTTGCGCAAGATAGCCGCCGATGAAACGGATAATCTGGGCGATATTTCGACGCTCGCCGATCCTTCGGTGGTCGCCGAGCTGATCAAAAACCGCGTCAGTTAGGCTTTTCTTTTTGAAAGCAGCATCATAATTTCCGCCGCGGTTTCTTCAATCGACCGCCGGGAAACATCGATCACCGGGCAGCCGAGGCGCGCAAAATAACGCCGCGCTTCCTGCAATTCCGCGCGAACAAGTTCAGGATCGACATAGGCGGTTTCGCGGCCTTCATGAAGCAACTGTAACCTGTTACGGCGAATAGCGATAAGACTGTCGGGGTCTTTGGTGAGCCCGACCACAAGCGGCTTTTTGAGTTCCGACAAATCCGGCATCGCATGGCCGGGAATAAAAGGGACATTGGCGGCGCGAACGCCGCGTCCTGCCAGATAAATACATGTCGGCGTTTTCGATGTGCGCGAAACGCCGAGAACGACGACATCCGCTTCCTGCAACCGTTCGATGCCGTTTCCGTCATCTTGTTCCATCGCATAATCCATTGCGTCGATGCGCGCAAAATAATCGGCATCAAGCACATGTTGCCGTCCAGGCAAATGGCCGGGGGATTTTTCAAAATAGGCCTCCATGCCTTTAAGAACCGGCTTGAGCACGGAAACACACAGGATTCCCTGCCCACGGCAAAAATCTTCAAGCACGGCGCGCATCGCTTCATCGACCAGCGTATAAAGAACGAGGCCCTTATTTTCCTTAATGCCTTCAATGACAACCTGCAATTGGCGCGGCGTATGAACCAGATTCCAGATATGTTCTTCCGTCTCGAGATCTTCGAATTGCACCAGACAGGCGCGGGTTAAAGCGCCGATTGTCTC
>JBAVWC010000150.1:0-21357 GCA_049697595.1 Alphaproteobacteria bacterium | reverse complement strand
ATTTCATTTAGTGGCAAATATGCCACCACATAAAATCAAGGAGTTAAGCGTCACCACGAGCAAATTTTTTCGTTTTCGGGGCAAATTCTAAAAAACAGCAAAGCTCAAGAAGCCCTTTGTTTACAAGCAAAATTTTCAAATCATCATTTATCGGGTGGGCAAATCCTCCCACGAAGTACCTTTGCGAGGAAGGTTTGCTAACCCGTCGCATAAACTGATCGTGACAAATAGGCGAGTGTTTTTTGGCATTAACACAAATTAAATCAATTGGTTACAAGCCATCTTCGGGGGGGGCTTTAGTTTTGAGCTTTGTCGAAAAAGATTGTGTACAGGCACGCAATGGCTGCTTGCTTTTAATAAATAGTCAATATATTATCCTTATTATTATATTTAATCTACGAATGGATAATAAATTGTCTATTGAACTCAAAACACCACAGGATGTGTTGCTGGAACTCGCTGCTCGCTTTAAGGGCAAGCGGTTGGCCATGAACTTGTCGCAAGAGGGGTTGGCGGCGCGGTCGGGAGTGAGTTGGGGGTCTCTGAAGCGCTTTGAACGCACAGGACTGATCGCGCTGGATTCACTTTTGAAGATTGCCACGGTTCTGGATTGTCTTTCCGATTTTGACAAAATAGCGGGAACGCAAATCTCCGCAGCTAAATCGCTTGATGAAATTCTGGCTGAAACAAAAACGAGAAAGAAAGGGCGTATCAAATGACCTATGCCCCCATTGAACTTCTGACCGTTTATCTGGATGCGGGGAACGAACGCCGCAAAATTGGACGCCTGGCACTCAAAGATCGGCAAATTCTATTTGAATATGACGCCGCCTTTATCGCCTCGGGCATAGAAATCTCGCCAATCATACTTCCGTTGAAATCCGGCGTGTCTGTTTGTGAAGATAAGATTTTTGACGGACTGTACGGCATCTTCAACGACAGCCTGCCGGATGGGTGGGGCCGACTGCTGCTGGATCGCGCCGTTGAGCAGCATGGCGTCAATCGACGCCAGCTCAATCCGCTCGACCGCTTGGCTTATGTCGGACAGCACGGCATGGGGGCTTTGAGCTATGAACCGGATCGCGATAGTTTTTCCGTTCCGGATGCACCATTGGCGCTTGATACGCTTGCCGGGGAAGCGGCGATAGTTCTGGCAGGAGAGAATGAGGAGGTTTTTGAGGATCTTCTGCGTCTGAATGGATCGTCCGCTGGCGCGCGCCCTAAAATCTTGGCGCAAGTGAGCGGTAACAAAACAAAAATTATTCACGGACAGCAGAAGCATCAAGTCGGATTTGATCACTGGATCATCAAATTTCCGTCAGCACAGGACGCGCGGGACATCGGTGCCGTTGAATATGCCTATAGCCTGATGGCCAAAGACGCCGGTGTAAAAATGCCCGAAACGCATCTCTTCCGCACGAAGAAGAACGCGTATTTCGGCACCAAGCGTTTTGATCGGCAGGGAGACAAGCGCATCCATATGCACAGCCTCAGCGGCCTGATCCACGCCGATTACCGTAACCCAAGCCTTGATTACGATACAATTCTGCGCGTGGTTATGGGATTGACTAAAAATATTCAGGAAGTTGAAGGTGCTTATGCGCTGGCCTGTTTCAACGTGCTGGCACATAACCGCGACGATCACGCTAGAAATTTCTCGTTCCTGTTGAACGACAGAAACGAATGGGTTTTCGCTCCCGCCTATGACCTGACTTTCTCCTATGGCCCCGGCGGAGAACAAAGCACGATGGTTCTGGGCGAGGGAAAAAATCCGGGCGTGGAACAGTTGCAAACTCTCGGCACAAAACACGGCCTTAAAAACGCGTCCGCTATTTTGATAAAAGTTCAGGGTGCTGTGTCGCGCTGGCGGCAACATGCCGAACAAGCGGGGGTAACGGAGAAATCTGCCAAAGACATCGCAGACAAGATATGACAACAATTAAATTGCGGCATAGATGTTGTATCTTGTCTTGATTTGATAGGGGCGCACCTATTTATGGGACTCAGCTTTCCGAGCATCTCGCTCCGCTTTCTCTTTTTCCTCAACCGCTTGAACGTCTTCTCGGCCTAGATGCTCATAGAGTTCGTGGACTCGCTTGATAATATCCGGCCTTACATCAGGTGATGTACTGACTTTAGTTTCTGGTTGAGGAAATGCGGCGGGATTTGTTTCCGGTTTGGATTCAGGTTTGGTGTCGCTGACTTTCGTTTCAGGCTGGGGTTCGGCTTTGGCTTCGGGTTTTGGATCAGCTTTTTGGGTTTCAGGTTTTGGCGCGGTTGTGACCTCAGGCTTAGGTGCATCCACAGCCTTGGCTTGCCGCAAGCGCGGCGATGGCAACGAAAGTCTGCTTCATTTTGTGTTCCTTCATGTTCTGACGCACACGGCGAGTGTGTACCGAATGTTTTTCCCGCCATTGGCGAATTACTCGGGAAGGAAAACTTGTTCGTAAAAGATGTCGTAAATGTGGCGTGGCGCTAACGGCGTTGATGTCCAGTTGCGGCGAAAAACATGCACGATGTTTTCCGTTTATGAAAATTCACTCATAAAAGTTTCTCTTGATCGCATTTTGAATATCATAGAAAAATGAAAATGGACCATATATGTTTGAATTTCCTATTCATATCCAATCGCAAACTCATGACCAGACAAGAACTCTATGACGCCGGAAAGAATATGTTGTCCCTTACGCAGTGGCGTAATCGGACGGTTTTCTGGTGCGGGGCAATTATCATCGGGATAATCGCCGCCGGGTTTGCCTATATCGCCGATTATGCCCAAAAAACATTTGCCAGTATTGTGGCGATCAACCCTTACCTGCCCCTGGTTTTTAGTCCGATCATTCTTGGGGTTACGGGGTGGCTGACTTGTACCTTCGCTCCTACCGCTTCCGGAAGTGGCATTCCGCAAGCGATTGCTGCTCATGCTTCGCAAAATCCCGAAGAACAGCGCTATCTTCTGGGGCCGAGAGTTATTCTGGGTAAAATTCTGTTTACGACACTTGGGCTTTTTGGCGGCGCATCGGTCGGGCGCGAGGGGCCGACTGTGCAGATCGGCGCGGCGATCCTTTATCTTGGGGCATCTTTCACCAAGATGAACGCCGAAATGTCGCGCACCGTCATTTTAGCGGGCGCGGCGGCAGGTGTCGCTGCTGCCTTCAACACGCCTCTGGCGGGCATCGTTTTCGCGATTGAGGAAATGGCTCGCGCGTTCGAACATCGCTATAGCAGCGTGGTGCTGATCGCTATTGTTTTGGCCGGGGCCGCGTCTCTCTCCATTCTCGGTAATTATAGTTATTTCGGCTATGCCGACGGCGATTATTTGCTCGAGCGCGATTGGCTTGTTATCGCGGCTGTTGGCGTTGTTGGAGGAATCTTGGGTGGGTTATTCGCATTGTTGTTAAGCAAAGGCAGCCTGTGGCTGCACGCCATAAACAAAAAGTCGCATTTTCTCAGCCCCGCGATTCTTGCCGCACTATGCGGACTTATCATCGCGATGTTGGGGCTTCTCACGCACGGCGAAAGCTATGGTAGCGGCTATGCTCAGGCCAGAGCCTTCCTTCATGACGGCACGGCGGGTTCGTGGGTTTATACGATAGCCAAATTGATAGCGACGGCGGCGTCCAGCTTCACCGGCATTCCGGGCGGCATTTTTTCGCCCAGCCTGTCGGTCGGCGCGGGGCTTGGCGCGTCTATGGCGGAATGGTTTCCTTCCACGCCGGTTGCGGGTGTCGTTCTGCTTGGCATGACGGCCTATTTTGCGGGCGTAACGCAAGCACCTATGACGGCCTTCGTTGTCGTGCTGGAAATCACCGGGCATCAATCCATGCCCTTTCCCCTGATCGCTGCAAGCGTCATCGCTGCCGCTGTCAGCCGCCTCATTTGTCCGACTTCCCTTTATCACGCGCTGGCGAAAGCCTTTATTTCAAGCGAAGTTAGGCATCAGCAGAAGAATGTGGATGAAGAAACTAGTCCCGGCATGAGGCTGTAACGCCTCTGTTTAATGTAAATGAGCGACATAATGAATTACGAAGTTTTAAAGAGTTTTTTGCCTGTAGGCATGTTTGAAATGAATAAGGAGTTGGCAATCAAATGCTAACGACGAACCCAAAGTTTTACCGCTATGCGGCATGGGGCGTACTTGCGATTGTCTTGACATTGATTGTTTTCACCTTCCTCGACTACGGCATCACATGGGATGAAGAGTTACAAAGCCAATATGGTCAGGCTGTCGCCGACTATTACGCTTCGTGGTTTCAAGACCAGCGTTACGCGGAGATTTTCAATCTTTATCTGTATGGTGGCATGTTCGACGGGCTGGCTGCGGTTGTTGATCGCTATCTGCCGTTCCGCATTTATGACTCGCGCCATTTGCTGAACGCGTTATTCGGTTTGCTGGGCTTATGGGGGACATGGCGCGTTGGGCGCGCGCTCGGCGGCGGCGTTGTCGGTCTGATTGCACTGGTTTTGTGTGCGACGGTGCCGATGTATTACGGACATATGTTCAATAATCCAAAGGACATTCCATTTGCGGCGGGCATTATCTGGACGATCTATTTTATGATGCGCAGCTATGCCAAGCCGGAACTGTCGGTTCTACTGAAGCTCAGTATTGTTTTAGGGTTGACGCTGGGGGTCAGGGTCGGAGGCTTGATGATCTTCGCCTTCTGGCTTGCGCCTATGGGCATTGTAGCCCTGCTCCCTTGGCTGCAACGCCGGAATATGGAAACAGCGTGCGTCGTCCTAAAAGATATCTTCTACCGCGCGTGGCGCGTTGTTCTGCCCGTGGCGGCAATCAGTTATGCAATCATGTTGCTTTGCTGGCCGTGGGCGCAGCAGCATCCGATTGCAAATCCCTTGCGCGCTCTCAGCGAATTTAGCAATTTTCCGCAAAAGGTCGAAGTGGTTCTGAATGGAACGAACTATCTATCGACGGAGTTGCCTTGGTATTATGTGCCGCTTTATTTCGGTATTCAGTTGCCGGAACTCTTGCTTTTCCTGCTGGCTGCAACAATCGTTTTCCTGCCTATAATCTGGAGGCGCTTTACCTTAGTGCAAAAGCAGGGCTTTGCGCTGATCTCTCTGATGATTGGTATTCCCATCCTTTACGCAATGGTTCGGCATCCGGCGCTTTATGACACCGTGCGGCATTTCCTGTTTGCCGTTCCTTTGATGTGCATTATGGCGGCTTTGGCAGCCCGAACCGGGTTCGTGTGGTGCGTTTCCGGATTCAGGCAGCCAGCGGCGCGTCGAGCCGTCGCGGCGGGTTTATGTGTTCCGGTGGCGTTGCTTTTTGCTTCGCAAATTGTTGTCATGGCGAGGCTGCATCCATACGAATACATTTTTGCCAACCAGTTCACCGGCGGCGTCAGCGGAGCCTATGGTCGATACGCGTCCGATTATTGGGGGTCGTCGTTTAAGGAGGCGGCGCAAAAGATTCAGTATCTGGTCGCCAAAGAAGGCGGTGTGCCGCCGGGAAAGATTTTCACAATTGCCATCTGCGGCCCATGGGATGCGGCAATGATTTATCTCCCCCCGGATTATGAAGCCGTTACGGCCAATAAACCTGCTGATTTCTTTTTGGCGACGACGCGCTGGATGTGTCAAGACATGCGCCCAGGTAAAGAGGTTATCCGTGTTGAGCGCATGGGCGTACCGCTTGCCATCGTCAAAGACCTACGCGGGGGGTTTGAGTATTACAAAGGTAATGAAAATTTAAAAAAGTAATATTGTGTGCAGTTTAATAATCTGCCGTAAAAAGGGCTTTAAGGCGATCATATGTATGAGGACAGCAAAGCGCGATCGTTAGATAGATAAGGAGGCCGATACAAAAAACAGTAATTATCGCAAACCCCACGCGGGCGCCGAATGGTTCCGGCGGTATTGTTGGGGGAAGTCCTGACCTGTCGTCTTTATCCGATGCCATGTGCTTAACCGTCCGTGTGACCATCCGTTTTACCGAATTCCGTGCCGAAATGTTTTTTCAGCGGTTCGCAGGTTTGATCAACAATCTTGGTCGATAATTTGGAAAAATGCGCCATTTGGGCGACCGTTGTATTCACCAAATCACCCACCCATTTGGACTGGAATTCAAGCCAATCGTTTGGCGTCTTGATGTCGAGAGCTTTCTTGCCGGTCGCAAGATGCGCCTCAACCGATTGATGAGTTGTCGCAGCAATATGCTGGCTGATTTCGCCAACGCCGTCGGCAAGAGCTGCTGCTGATTTTTTTAAAGCGTCAAGCGTGTTTTGACCCGCCCGGGCAATTTCTTCGGGGCTTTTGATCATGGAAAAACCTGCTGGGTTGAAGGGTGACATGATAGCGTTCGCATGCGACCGCCCACTTTTCACGGGGCCGCTAATCGTAACTGCTGGCCGTTGGCTGACTGCTTGAGTATGTTCTTCCATAACTTCATCCGAAGCGTTCTGCTGTTCGGATTTGATCGCTTGCTGTAACATGCTAACCTCCACGGTAGTTTTGACTGCACTTGCGAGGGCATAAGTGCCGATCATTTATCGTCGAAAATCCTATCGATAAGGTTTCCGCAATCACTTAGCGCCGTCAACAATAATAAGATTAAATTTCACTCATTTTCAGGAATATGAGCGAAATTTAATTATCGGTTCATCTCCCTCTCATGTAACGCTGCTATAAGATAAGATGTGGCGTGGAGAAGCTCGGAATATGCGGATATTACTCGTCGAAGATGAAGCGAAGCTGGTGCAAGCGCTGGCTAGCAACCTGAAGGCCGAAGGCTTTGCCGTCGATATCGCCTCGAACGGCGTCGGCGGCATGGAAATGTCCGCCAGTTGCGCCTATGATCTGATCGTACTGGATATCATGTTGCCCGGCCTCGACGGATCGCAACTTTTGCAGAAAATCCGCGCGCGCAACCGTGAAGTGCCTGTATTGATGCTGACCGCGAAAGATTCCATACAGGATAAGGTCAAGCATTTCGAGCTCGGTGCCGATGATTATCTGACCAAACCGTTTTCTTTTGCTGAACTTCTGGTGCGTGTCAAAGCGTTGTTGCGGCGCAGGCCGACGCAACAAACCGATGTCATTCATATTGCCGATTTCGAACTCGACCGCCTGACCCATAAAGTCAAGCGGGCAGACAAACGTATCGAATTGAGCGGCAAGGAATATTCTCTTCTCGAATATCTTGTAACAAATTCAGGGCGCGTTCTTTCACGCGCCATGATTATCGAGCATGTGTGGGATCAAAGTTTCGAAAGCCTAACCAACATCGTCGATGTCTATATCCGGCAGTTACGTAACAAAATAGACGAAGGTCATGAGCAGAAATTGATCCGCACGATACGTGGCACAGGTTATGTCTTCGGCGATGAGGCGTCTTTATGAATGCCAGGTCTATCCACGTTCGCCTTACCTTGTGGTACACGGCCCTCATCGTCGCAACATCGATAGCCTTCGGTGCTTATACCTATTCCAGCCTTCAACACCGCCTTTATGAAGAAATGCAAGGCATGCTGTCGCGCCGTATTGAGCATTTGCGCGAGGACGTGCTACCCACTATCGCTGCCGAGACACCGGAAACGCTGGCGCACAAAATTCAGGAAGTTTATTCCCCTGAAGAAAATGACCGCTTTATCAGAATAAGCAAACCGGATGGGACAGTCCTGTATGTTTCGGGTGTGCCACGCGAAAAAACCTTTGAGCCTACGCATATCCCCTTGCCGCGCAATTATACAAAAAATATATCGGAACGCGCGGAAGAATTACGGACAACGGAGCATCTTCTGCTTGTTGGCTTTGTAGCCCCCGTGGCCGGAAACGATTATGTTCTTGAGATGGGGGGCTCAACTGCGCCGATTGGTACCGCACTCCATAAACTTATTGTGACATTGCTTATCGGCCTTCCCGTCATCGTCCTCATAGCAGCCGCTGTGGGTTCCGTGCTCGTTCGTCGCGCCTTGCAGCCGGTCGAAGCGATGCGGGCGACCGCCGAGCAGATCAGCTTCAGCAATCTTCGCCAAAGGCTCCCGATCACTGCAACCGATGACGCTATCGAACAACTCTCTAAGACGCTCAATCAAATGCTGGAACGGCTCGATCAAGCCTATCAGCAGGCAAGCCGATTTTCTGCTGATGCCTCGCATGAAATACGCACGCCGCTTGCCATTGTGCGCAGCGAACTTGAAACTATCGTGCAGGAACAGGAGATATCTGATGCCTTGCGCGAACGCATCGGCAGCATTCTGGAAGAAATCGAGCGGCTGTCAAATATCGTCGAGGGATTATTCTCGCTGGCGCGCCTTGATGCAGGCGAAGGCAAGGTCGAGAACGATGTCGTCGATCTTGCCGAATTGACCCGCTCGACACTGGAGCAAATGCACCTGCTGGCCGAAGAAAGAAGCCTCTCGGTGATTGTAAGTGCTGCCCACCCTGTTTTTGTTAGAGGCGACGCCGCCCGCCTGAAACAGGTCGTAGTCAATCTTCTGGATAACGCCATTAAATACACAATGCCGGGCGGCACCATATCCATTGTCGTGGGTGAAATGGATTTAAACGCCATTCTGACCGTCAACGATAATGGCATCGGCATTTCATCGGATGCCCTGCCGCACATTTTCGAAAGATTCTATCGCGCCGACAAAGTGCGCTCCAGCGCATCGCAAGGCGCGGGTCTCGGTCTGTCCATTGTTTATTCCATATGCCAAGCGCATGGCGGAACGATTAGGGCCATGAGTCAGGAAGGCGTCGGCACGACCCTGCTCGTCAAGTTGCCGCTCGTCACCAAACACAATTCATAGATCCGGAGAAGCGAATGTTCCTCGTCGCCTATGTCCTTAAACGCCCTTATACGGTTATTGCAACGCTTATTCTCATTTGCTTTTTGGGGATCGGAGCCGGCTTGCGCATACCGGTCGATATTTTCCCTGAAATCGACATCCCGGTCGTCAGCGTCGTTTGGACCTATAACGGCATGAACGCCAAGGACATCCAAAACCGCATTCTTACAATTCACGAACGGCAAATGGCCTCGCTCGTCGATGACATTTCCCGTATCGAAGCCACAAGTTATGACGGCGTTGGCGTCGAAAAAGTGTATCTGCATGAAGGCGCGGACGTAACCCGCGCGATTTCACAACTGGCCAGCAGCGCGCTCGTCGTCCTCAAATACATGCCGCGCAATATCACACCACCGCTGGTTATCCGCTACGGCGCGACCGATGTGCCGATTATCCAGTTGAGTCTATCAAGCACTTCCTTGCCGGATACCAAGCTCAACGATCTCGGCCAGAACATCATCCGCCCCGATCTCGCCGTCGTCCACGGTGCGGAAGTGCCGTATCCCTACGGTGGCAAACCGCGCGTTATTATGGCGGACATAGATCAGCAAGCGCTAGAAGCGCGCGGCCTGTCGCCTTCGGACATCAGTCAAGCCTTGCAAAATCAAAATGTCATTCTACCGGCTGGCGATGTTAAAATGGGGGCTAAGGATTACACCCTAACGATGAACAACAGCCCCGATGTTATCGAGGCGATTAATAACTTCCCAATCAAGCAAGTAGGCAACACAACTGTTTTCATGCGCGACGTCGCGCATGTTCATGACGGTTTTCAGGTGCAGACCAATTCCGTGTCCGTGAACGGAACGCCGGGAGCGTTGATGACAATCCGCAAGACAGGGGGCGTCTCTACATTGGCTGTCATCAACGGCGTGCGCGAAGCCTTGCCGGAGATCGAAAAGATTTTGCCAAAAGGCGTTTCGATCAAGGCAATCTTCGACCAATCTCTTTTCGTCAAAGCCGCACTCAACAGCGTCGTCATGGGCGGCGCAATGGCTGCCGGTCTGACTGCGCTTATGATCTTACTATTCCTCGGCAACTGGCGGTTGACGCTTATCATTTTGGCCTCCATACCGCTCTCGATCATCACGGCTGTGCTGGTGATGTATTGCGGAGGGCAGACACTTAACACAATGACGCTGGGCGGGTTTGCGCTGGCGGTCGGCATTCTGGTCGATAATGGCACCGTCGTCATCGAAAACATCGAACGGCATGTCCATGAGGGCGAACCGCTGGAACAAGCGATAATCCACGGCGCAGGCGAGGTCGGCGTTCCAACGATGCTTTCAACTCTTTGCATCTGCATTGTGTTCGTGCCGATTTTTCTGCTGCAAGGCACCGCCAAATACTTGTTCTCGCCTTTGTCACTTTCGGTATGTGTATCGCTTGTCGCTAGCCTCGCCTTGTCTTTCACATTAGTGCCGGTTCTTTTCAAATATCTCATGCGCTCGGCAGCCGCACCGCAGAGCCACTCCGAATGGCTTGAAACGCAGCCGAGCGAAAAACGCAATCCCTTCAGCATCATTCACCGCAAATTCGAACAAGGCTTCGAATCCTTCCGCAAAACCTATCGCCACAGCCTTTTCTGGACATTATCTGAGCCAAAAATAACGATCATTTGCTTCGCTATTCTGATGGGCGCGTCGCTGATGCTTTTCCCCATGCTGGGGCGTGATTTCTTCCCACAGGTTGATGCCGGTCAAATGCGCCTTCATGTACGCGCTCCTCCCGGAACGAGAATTGAAGAAACCCAGAAGGATTTCGCGGAAGTGGAAGTTGCAATCCGTCAAATTGTCGGAGAAAAGCAGGTTGATGTCATTCTCGACAATATCGGTTTGCCCTATAGCGGCATCAATATCGCCTTAAGCGACTCCGCCACTATCGGCCCAATGGACGGTGAAATCCTTATTTCACTAACGAAAGAGCATTCACCGACCGCCACTCTTATGTCCCAGCTTCGCCGCGAACTGCCCAAACGCTTCCCTGAAATGACTTTCTTCTTCCAACCCGCCGACATCGTCGATCAGGTTTTGAATTTCGGGCAACCCGCACCAATCGATATTCGCATATCCGGCCCTCATAGCGATGAGGCTTATATTTTGGCGTCGAAGCTGGCCCATGATCTGCAAAGTGTTCCGGGCGTGGTGGACTCGCATGTTTTTCAAGTGCCCGATGCCCCCTCGTTAGGCGTCAATCTGGATCGAACGCTGGCGAGCGAATTCGGTATGAATCAAGACAACACCGCCAACAATGTTCTGGTCACAACGAATTCTAGCGCGCAAACCGCCCCGAATTTCTGGGTTGATCCGCGCAACAGCGTCAGCTACCCCCTCGTCGTCCAGTTGCCGACTTATCGCATCAATTCTATGCAGGATTTGGCCGCGATGCCGGTGACAGTTGGCAACAAGGATCAATCAAGCCAGCTTTTGATGAATGTCGCCAAATTCGACCGCGCCACGGTGCCGATGGTCATGTCGCAATATAACATCAGACCGGTATTCGACGTTCACGCCGATGTGCAGGGGCGTGACCTGAATTCCGTCGCGGGCGACATCGACAAGGTTATCGAAGCCAACCGTCCCGATGCCACCAAAGCGATGACGGTAACATTGGGCGGACAGATCGAAACCATGCGCGAAAGCTATTCCGGCCTGTTCGGCGGCATGGCGCTGGCCGTAGTGCTGGTCTATCTATTCCTCGTCATTAATTTCCAAAGCTGGATTGACCCGCTCATCGTCTTGATGGCGGTGCCGTTCGCTTTGGGCGGCGTTATCTGGATGCTTTATCTGACGCAGACGCATCTCAGTGTTCCGGCGCTTATGGGCACGCTCATGTGCATCGGCCTCACGACCGCCAACAGTATTCTTGTCGTGACCTTTGCCAATCAACGTATGGCAGCGGGTGATGATTCATGGGTGGCGGCAGAAGTCGCCGGGTTTACCCGTCTGCGCCCCGTCCTGATGACGGCAGGAGCAATGATCCTCGGGATGGTCCCAATGGCTCTGGGCATCGGCGAGGGCGGCGAACAAAATGCGCCACTAGCCCGCGCCGTTATCGGCGGATTGCTGTTCGCTACTTTCGCCACGCTAATTTTTGTGCCGACCATGTACCGGCTGCTGCGCAGCTCGCCTATTCCCGTTAAGGAGTAACCTCATGCAACCCAACGATACCACCCCACATCCAAAAGCCGCCGAAACCCTGTCCAAAACAGGCCGCCGATTGCGGACATTTGCCGCGCTGGTCGCCCTCGTGCTCATTATCGGCTTCTTGGTCGTTCATCACATCAAATCCAGCGATCAGGATACTCTCGCCGAAGCCACAAACAAAAACACATCCGCTTCGCAAATCGTCGATGTGGTGACGGCAGAAACCGCGCCCTCATCGCTTCCCTTGACGCTGCCGGGAGAAACTGCCGCATGGTACGAGAGCGTCATCTATGCTCGCGTCGACGGTTATGTCGCAAGCTGGACAGCCAATATCGGCGATCATGTGCAGAAAGGCCAAGTTCTGGCAACGCTCGAAACCCCCGATCTCGATTCTCAACTTACCGCAGCACGGGCAAAACTAAAGGCATCCGAAGCATCTGTGGAATTCACCCAATCCACTTATGAACGCTGGAAAAATTCGCCAAAGGGTGTCGTATCTGAACAGGAACGCGAAGCTAAAAAAGACGATTACGACCGCGCAGTAGCGCAACAAGGCCTCGATCAAGCAGATGTTGACCGCTACACGACCTTGGCGTCGTTCAAACAGGTAACAGCCCCCTATGACGGCACAATCACCGAACGCCATATCGATATCGGCAATCTGGTCACTGCCGGAAGCACCTCCAACACAACATCGCTTTATCGTATGGTGCAAGACGATCCCATCCGCATTTTCGTCGATGTCCCACAAAGCGCCGCAGGGGATATAAAGACCGATTTACCCGTGCAAGTCACCGCCAGCAATATCCCTAACCGCGTTTTTGAAGGCAAAGTAACGCGCACCGCCGATGCCATCAATCAACAAACGCGCACCCTGCATGTCGAAGTGGATATGCCCAACACAGATCACGCGCTGGTATCAGGCATGTATGTCGATGTCGGCTTTCAAATTCCAACCCAAGGACTGGTACAAGTTCCCGCCGCCGCCCTCGTCTTCCGTTCGGGCGGCCCGCAAATCGCTGTGGTCGATAAGGACAATAAAGTCGCTTTCCATAAAGTGACGATAGCCAGCGATAGCGGCAATACCGTCGAAATCGGCTCCGGCATTGCCGCAGGAGACAAGATCGCCCTGAATATCAGCAGCCAGATAACGGATGGCGAGACAGTCGAAGCGCATGAATCCACGGATGGGGCCAATGCGCAAAAATAATAAATGGCTGCTCGGCGCGTTGACCTGCTTTTGCCTGACTGGGTGCGCCGTCGGCCCCGACTATCATCCACCAGAAACAAGAATGCCGGACGGGTTCATCGCCGCGTCGGACGTATCAACAATGCCAGATCAACCCGTCATTGACGCGGCTAAATGGTGGCAATCCCTCAATGACGCGGAACTCAATTCGCTGATCGACCGCGCTATCAAAGGCAATCAGGACATCGAAATCGCTCTCAACCGCATGCAGGAAGCACGCATCCAAGAAACCGTCGTCATGGGCGATGCCTTGCCTCAAGCCGAGTTCAGCCTGGGCGGCGGTGCGGGCACAGGAAGCGATCTTGCGCGTGGAAGGGCATCCGGGCCTTTGGTGTCGGCAGAAAACAGCGGCCATTTGCCACAAGTAACGCAAATCGCTGGTTTCGATGCCGCATGGGAACTCGACCTGTTCGGTAAATACCGGCGCGAAATGGAAGCCGCCGAATACAATACGGAAGCAGCCACAGCCGCTCGCAATTCTGTCCTGATTTCAGTCATCGCCGACACCGCCCGCGCCTATGCCGATATGCGTGCTTTACAGATGCAATTGGTCGTCCTGCAAAAAAACGAAAGCACTTTGCGGGATTATTTGAAGCTAACTCAGGAAAGATTTGATCGTGGTATAACCAACGAACTGGATTTTGCATTAGCTCAAAGACAATTGGCGTCTTTGGAGGCAGAAAAAGCGCCCCTGATTTCTCAAATCCACGCCGCGCAATATGTCATCGCCGTTTTGCTCGGCCAATTCCCCGAAGCTACAGCCAAAGAACTCGAAAAACCCGGCATGGTTCCCCAACTGCCGGAAAAGGTCGTAGCCGGAGTGCCTCTCGACCTGTTGCGTCGCCGCCCCGACATTCAGGAAGCCGAACGCGACGTTGCCGGTGCGACGGCCCGAATAGGCGTGGCAGAAGCCGACTTATTCCCCCATGTGTCTCTCACCGGCGGCGCAGGGTTGGAGGGATATGGGGTCAGCTCTGGACTGAACCCCATGAGTTTCATTTGGTCAGTTGGCCCGTCGGTGAATTGGTCGTTACTGGATTTCGGCACCTTAGACGCCTTGGTGGATATAGCCGATCTCCGTACCAAGGAAATGCTGGCCCAATATAAACAAACCGTCCTAAGCGCCGTTCGCGAAGTCGATACCTCTATCGGCTCCTATGCCGCCCAACAAGACCGGCTGCATAACCTCGGCAAAGCCCTAACGGCCAGCCAACGCGCCGTCAGCCTCGCCAATCAACGTTATGACCGAGGTTTAACAGACTCCCTCAACGTCATTGACGCTGAACGACAGGAATATGCTCTGGAAGAACAGTATGTTTCATCGCAACAAACAGCCGCCGAGCAATTTATCGTGCTCTACAAGGCGCTGGGCGGCGGCTGGGAGCAATATCAATCCTTCCCACCCATTCGACAGCCCCAACCCGCAGTCCTCGCAGCCTTCACGCGATTATTGAGTTCGCATGATCCGCAGAAGAAATAAGGATAAGGCACCTGATTATTAAGGCGTACATCTATGGGAATTCCCGAATCCAGAATCCAGTGGCCACATACGCCGCAATGCCATAAAAATTTCTTTCGACATTTTCTTCTATACGTGTTGTGTGCGAGAATGCATCAGGCAGGGGGCATTAATGGATAGCAGTATTCACAGCCTAAAGTTTCTGCGTGACCTTGTGTGGCAGGATTTTCTGCTGGTTCTTTGTATCATTGTCGTCTCACGCGTGCTTATCATCTTTGCGCGCTGGGTTATCTGGCTCGCTGCTGAACAAGCGCATGCGGACACGCGTCTTGCGATCCTGCGCTGGGCCCCTCTCGTAAGGCTCAGCATTGAGATCGCGACAATAGTGATTATCACACCCATTCTTATCGAGCCGAATTTTCAGGATACTGTGGCGTTGGTCGCAACGTTGGGGCTTGCCCTTGCGTTCGCGTTTAAGGATTATGGCAGCTGCCTTGTCGCCGGGTTTGTGACGATATTAGAAAATCCTTATCAACCTGGAGACTGGATAGAAATGGATGGTGCTTATGGCGAAGTGAAATCCATCGGCATGCGCGCTGTGCATATCATGACTGCCGATGATACCGAAGTGATTATTCCGCATTCGCGCATCTGGTCGACCAGCGTGCATAATGCCAGCAGCGGCCAGCGCAGTTTGCTGTGCGTGACGCTGTTTCATTTGCATCCTGATCATGATGCGGGTTTAGTGCGACAACGGCTGCAGGAAGTCGCGCAAACAAGTTCCTACATCAAGCCGGAAACAAAGGTGACGGTGATCGCGATGGAAAAACCATGGGGCACTTTATATCGCGTCAAAGCCTATGTGAAAGAAAGCCGCGAGCAATTTCTGATGATTACGGATTTGACGGTGCGGGGCAAGGAAGCTCTGCGCGCGATGGGCCTGCGCTTTGCGCAAGTTCCCTTTGCGGAAACAAAATAATCATCCTCATTCTGCGCGCAACATTCGCGCGTAATTCGGATAACACACGCTAATATGAAATTGCAATTACAGGTTGTTATTGTGTTTTCGCTTAGGCAGGGTTTAGTTCCCTTCTCTGGCCTGTGGTGTACTCATGAAACTCTTGTCTTCTGCCTGTACCGTCGGCGCAGCGTTTTTTCTTGCGGGAGGAGTTCTTGAGGCAATGCCTGCTGTCGCAGCGACTACCGGACAGGTAACGATCACCGGCAATGTGCCGATCGCCTGTAGCCTGGATGTACAACAGGAAGCGGGGGCTAACAGCATTCCCGATATTTCCGCAGGTCACACCGACCGGCATATCGCTACCGTCACCGAAACCTGCAACAGCCCTGACGGTTATACCGTCACGATGTCGGGCGGGAATTCCGGCGATCATACCGGCATGTTCGTCGATAATGTCAGCACGGACTCGCATCCTTTCACGGTCAAATATAACGGTGTTCCGGTTCCTCCCGGCGGTCTTGTTACAGACAGTCCTATAACCGTTTTCGGCGTGCAGAAGGCGGTCGATATCACATATCCGGCGGATGAAACGCTGACCGGAACGGTCGCCGACACTTACGAAGAAACGCTGACTTTCACCATTTCGGCTAAATAGGAGTTCCTATGCGCAAATCCCTACTGTTCGTTTTTGTCTTTATCCTTTCCGTTGCTGTGGCGCATGAAGCCAACGCCTTTCGCTTCACACCATTCCGGGCGAAGTTCGAGCCGTCCGGAGATGCCGCCAATCAGATATTCACGGTCGAAAACAACAGCGATGAACTGGCCTCGGTTCAATTGCGCGTCACCACGCGCGAGGTCGATGTCGATGGCGGCGAGAAAAACGCCGATGCCGACAAGGATTTCACGATCTACCCGGCACAAATGGTTCTGGAACCGCATGCCAGCCGTTCGGTGCGCGTGCAATGGCTGGGCGACGCGAATTTGCAGGAAGAAAAAGCTTATCGTATCGTGGCCGAACAATTGCCGGTTAATCTCGACAAGGAAAAACCCAAAACCAGTGCGGTTAAATTCCTTATTACCTATCGCGGCGCATTGTTCGTAACGCCACCGGGACTGACGCAAGATGTGACACTCGACTTTACCGGCACGACGCAAGCCGTGGGCAATAAAAAGATGCTGGAGGTCGTGCTGCATAATCGCGGTACGCAGCATGCGCTTTTGCGCAACCTAAAACTCAACATCAAGGACGACAAAGGCAATACGGTTGCCTTGTCCGGTGATGATGCGCTTAAAGGCATTACCGGCGAAGGCATCCTCGCCGGGCATCGGCGGCAATTCCTAATCGCGTGGCCCAAGGGATTAACCGGCACGCCGCAACATGTCGATTTCACTTATGACAAGCAGGCATTCTGAGAGATGCCAGACAGGCGAGTGCATAGGTGGCGAAGTATCTCTGTGCCTTGCTGATGCTTTGCAGCCTGTTTTGCGCGGAATGCCTTGCCGCCGACTTTCCACCCAAGAATGCCGTCCCTATATCCGTGCCGCTCTATCTCGACAAAAGCCGGATGGATATGGCGCAGATGTTCGTCGCGCCCGATCCGCAAGATAGTTATGTGCAGGCTGCGCCCCTATTGACGATGTTGAAAGACAAGGTGCCGGAAGAAAAACTTGCGGCAATGAAAAATACCGCCGTGCAAGGATTTATACCCCTTAAGGCCGGAGCCAAAGGTGGTGTCGAACTGCGTTTCGACGTAATGCTGGTCGCCCTTGTCGTCACCATACCGTCGGAAAGCAAGAAACAGCAATCGCTGAAAGCGCGCCGCGATTTCGACATATCGAACAAGATCATCACGCCGCCGAGCGCGGTTTCGGCCTATATGAATCTTTATGGCGCGCAGGATTATGTCGATAGCGGCATGCCGTCGGAAGAAGAAGGCCGCCAGCCTTTCCGCGCCAGCAGCGACGGCGCGATCAATTTCAAGGGATGGGTTCTGGAAAACACCGGCGATTATCTGGAAGGCGACCCGCATCAATTCCAGCGCAGCGATACGCGGCTGGTGCATGACTTTCCCGACGATGAGGTGCGGACGGCTTTGGGCGATCTTTCCTATCCGGTCGAGGGATTTCAGAGTTTTCAGCCGATGCTCGGCCTGACGGTGGCGCGCAATTTCGATTTGCAGCCCTATCGTGTTTCGGAACCGACCGGGCAAACTTCGTTTTTCCTCAATTCGCCCTCGCGCGTTGATATTTATGTGAATGATCGCAAGGTGCAGAGTTTGCAACTCAATTCCGGCCCATTCAATATCACAGACTTTCCTGTCGTCAACGGCAGCAACAATGTCAAGTTGGTGATCACCGATGCCTCCGGGCGCGTTGAGGAGCGGGATGTCAGCATCGTCAGTGATGCCAATCTGCTTGCCGAGGGCGTGCATAACTTTGCCTATAATGTCGGCTTCACCTCCTCCACCGTGAACCGCCAGCAGCAATATGATTTCGGGCAGCCTGTTCTTTCGGTCTTTCACCGTTACGGCGTGACTGATGCTTTCACGGTTGGCAGCAACGTGCAGGCCGACAGCAATCAGCAGATGGCTGGATTCGACACGACTATCGGCACGACATGGGGTGTCCTGCGTACCGATTTCGCCGGAAGCCATCTTGAAAACGGCGACAGCGGCGGCGCGTGGCAAGCGCAATACCAGATCGTCGATCAGGGGAAGACCTTGCCCGACGGCACATTCCACGGTACGCGCAATTTTACCCTGCTGGCCGATTATCGCAGCGAGCATTTCGCGCCGCTCGGCCTGTTGCTGCCGAGCAATACGTCCGCCTATGATCTAACGGCGCGCTACAGCCTGCAATGGTCGCCGACGGTCAATCTCGGTATCGGTGGAGGGTATGATGTCGGGCGCGACGGTCAGGGCGACAACTGGAATTACACTCTGTCGTTCGATAAACAATTACAGGGCGGCATTCATGTCAGCCTCAATACCGGGCGGCAGGAATCCCAAGGCTATGGCGTCTATGTCAATCTGAGCTGGTCGCCGTCGGATTCACGCCATTCCGCCACCAGCAGCTATGACACCTTCACCAATACCGAACGCGCCGATTGGAATTACGCGCAGGAAGGCCGCGCCGACAGCATGAGCGCATCGGCAGGAGTCGTGCGCACGGATGATCGCTATGACGGCACCGGCAACGTCACCTATTACGGCGAGCGCGGCGAAGTGACGGCAGATCACGATATCGTCACGCCGTTCAGCGATAGCGGCGGCGCATCGCCCTCGACGGAATCCCGCAGCGAATTACGCTTTGCTTCGGCAATGGTCTATGGCGGCGGGCATGTAGCGTTATCGCGCCCCGTCAGCAACAGCTTCGCGATCTTCGCGCCCGATCCCGCAATCGAGGATTATCCGATCGGCATCAATCCCCAAGGCCGCCACGGCGACGAAGACCGCACTTACGAAGCGACGACCGACATATGGGGCCCGGCGGTTCTGCCCGACCTGACTCCCTATCTCTATCGCACCGTGCGCGTGGATACGAGCAAACTGCCGCCCGGTTATGACGCCGGAGACGGCAGCTATACATTTTATCCAAGCTATCGCAGCGGTACTTTCGTTCGCCTCGGCAGCGACGCGAATGTGCTGCTCGATGGTACGCTGCAATATCAGGATGGGAAACCGGCATCGTTGCAGGCCGGAAGCGTCACCCTTGCCGGGCAACCAGAGGCCGCGCCGGAAACATTCTTCACCAACCGCGCCGGACGTTTCCGCATAGAAAAACTGAAACCGGGTAAATATGTCATGCAGCTTTACAGCTTCCCCGGCCTCTCTCTACCCGTCACTATTCCCAAAGGAGCGGTTGGGCCGACGAAGGCGGGAACCCTGATGCTTCCTGTCGCGGCGGATGATGAACCGCTGCTTGCCCCTGTCTCCGTGCCGAGGCATGAAAGTTTTGTGCCGCCAAAAAATGTTGCCCCCGTACCGCCGAGCATCTTGATGCCCGGGCCTCAGGCTGCGCCAAGGCAGGAAGTCATTCCTATGCCTCAACAGGGGGATGGAACATGAAAATTTGGCTGCTTGTTTTTTTCCTTCTGTTTTTGCTTCCGCATGAAGCACAGGCGCTATGCCTCAATCTTGCTTTCGGCACCGTGCCGTCGGTCGTGACATTCGACGGCAGCAGCGGCGGCTATGCCGTCTATGACCCTCAGGAATATCTTCAAACCGTCAATTTTCAGGTGCGCGGCGAGGCAACCGGCGCGACTTGTGAATATTTTGTTACGCTAAGCGCAGGACAATCAGGAAATTTCAATCAGCGCAAAATGTCGGAGATGACGACTTTCCTCAATTACAACGCCTATGTAACCAGCGGCAAGAGCAGCATCTTCGCAGCCCTGCCGACCGCCACGCAAAGCGAAATTATCAGCGGCAGTTTTCCTATCGCCGTCGCATTAACGCAAACCAACACGCATGAATTTTACTGGACGATCAATCCGAAGCAAATAGCTGCGGCGTCAGGCATGCCTTACGCCGACACAAGTCTAACATTGAGCCTTTACAGCGGCCTTCTAATATTAAGCTCTACATTGGTCGCCACCAAAACCATCACATTCCAAACGCATGTCGACAGTAGCGTCGATGTCTCGCTCGTCGAATCCGGCAGACCGTTCGATATATCCGAAACCACGCAACTGATCGATTTCGGCAATCTCGAAAGCGGCGAGCAGCGCGGCTTCGATGTCGTAGTGCGCAGTAACAACGGTTATAACGTCACGATGCAGTCAGAAAACAATCAGCTTCTACGGCACGAACGCGCTTCCATACCGGATACCGTCGCTTACAATGTCATTTTCAACGGCGGCGGCGTCGATCTTTCCACCGGCGCGCCGGTTCAAGTCATCAGCGGCACCGGCACGACGCCAGCCACCGGCACTTCCTTTCCCATCGAATTCACAATCGGTACTCTCTCCGGCAGCGAGACCGCCGGAATCTATTCGGACGTCATCAATGTCGAGGTCACGGCGAATTGAAGGCTAGCTTTCGCCATGAAAACGCGCCACCGATCATTTGGCGCGCCTCCCATTGTCTCAAAATTTTTGCAGCGGATTTTTTACCGTAATGCCGAAGGCGCGGGTTGATGGGCGGCAGTCCTCACCAGTCGTCTTGTCTAATCGCCTCGGCGGTTAGACAAGACATTACTGGCGGTGTCACCCATTGTGCAAAATGGGTGACAATGGGTGCCAACCCACACCTTGCGAATCCTGCAACGAATGACATTTTTTTGCCTTGGGCTTCAGCCCGCCAGAGAGGTGTCGGACAAGTGGTCAGCCACAACTCTCAACTTGCGCAGAGCTTTCTGTCCATAAACCCGATGAGCTGCCCACAATGAGGCGGTGGACACCATCTCTTGCCTCAACAATTTATTAACCAGAATGAGCGCGCGTCCGCGTCTTCAACGTGCGCTGATCGGATAGTTCAAAACTGCCGCGCCAGCAATTAGGTTCCCACGCCAAGCAAATTGTGGGCGAAGCCCGCGAGGTGCCGCGCCGAAGACGTACATGCACCGTCCACAACGCGCCGCGCTTGCGGTGCGGCAGAATTTCTCATCGGAGAATCCGGGCGCGATGAAAAAGTAAAATGAGGGCGCTTTCCGCTCTCGTTATGGTTAAGGCGCGGTTAAAAACTTTTTCAAAAGCGCTGCGCAAGTTGCGACCTCTGTAACACAAACTG
>JBAVWC010000149.1:0-2998 GCA_049697595.1 Alphaproteobacteria bacterium | reverse complement strand
TGTTCCCTCCCCCTCGCGTGGAGGGTTAGGGAGGGGGGCGTTCCACAAGAGTAATTTTTGCCAATTATGCTAGATTTTGTCGCAGGGCTAATGCCAAAACATCCCTTAATTGCCAAGTGACGCCCCGGTTGCGCTCCCCCCTCCCTAACCCTCCCCGAACCAAAAAGACAAGGTGGGGGGAGGGAACACCGCTGTGTTTGTGGCATAGATAGTTCTCGGAAACGCAAAAGTTGAGTATTATCGCTTATGACCCTTCCCATCCTCACCGAGATCCTGCGTCCAGACTTTCGCCCTGAATCCGGGCGTAAGTTCGAGCTCGTGTCCGACTACCGCCCCGCCGGAGATCAACCTCAGGCGATAGAGGCTTTGACGCGCGGCCTGAATGCGGGCGAACGCGATCAGGTTCTGCTCGGCGTCACGGGTTCGGGCAAGACTTTTACCGTCGCGCATACGATCCAGACTTTGCAAAGACCCTCGCTGATCCTCGCGCCGAACAAAACGCTGGCGGCGCAATTGTATGGGGAAATGAAATCGTTTTTTCCCAATAACGCCGTCGAATATTTCGTCAGCTATTACGATTATTATCAGCCCGAAGCCTATGTCGCGCGTTCCGACACCTATATCGAAAAAGAGTCGATGGTCAACGAACAGCTCGACCGCATGCGCCACGCCGCGACGCGGTCGCTGATCGAACGCGACGATGTCGTTATCGTCGCCAGCGTGTCCTGTATTTACGGCATCGGCTCGGCTGAAACCTATCAGTCGATGGTTTTGGGACTTGCCAAAGGCCAGGAAATCGGGCGGCAGGTTCTACTCACCTCGCTGGTCGAATTGCAATACAAGCGTAACGATATCGCTTTCGGGCGCGGCGATTTCCGCGTCAAGGGCGACACGATAGAAATTTTCCCCGCGCATTTGGAAAGCACCGCGTGGCGTCTGGTGATGTTCGGCGACGAGATCGAGCAGATCGTCGAGATTGACCCGCTCACGGGCGAGAAGGGCGAAAGTTTCGCCGCCGTCAAACTCTATGCCAACAGCCATTATGTGACGCCGAAACCCACGCTGGCGCAGGCCACGCAGCAGATCAAAATCGATCTTAAAAAACGCTGTGAAGAATTTCTTGCCGAAGGCAAATTGCTGGAAGAACAGCGCATCCGCGAACGCACGACCTTCGATCTGGAAATGATCGCGGCGACGGGGGCGTGTGCGGGCATTGAAAATTATTCGCGTTATTTGACCGGACGCGCGCCGGGCGAAGCGCCGCCGACTTTGTTCGAATATCTGCCCAAAAACGCGATGCTGTTCGTCGATGAGAGTCACGTGATGGTGCCTCAACTCGTCGGCATGTCACGTGGCGACTATGCGCGCAAATCGACGCTGGCGAATTACGGTTTCCGTCTGCCGTCCTGCATCGATAACCGCCCGCTGAAGTTCGAGGAATGGGACGCCATGCGCCCGCAATCGGTGTTCGTATCGGCAACGCCCGGCCCGTGGGAATTGGAACGCACAGGCGGCGTGTTTGTCGAGCAAGTCGTGCGCCCGACGGGATTAATGGACCCGCCCGTCATCATTCGCCCGACCGACAAACAAGTCGATGATCTGTTGTTCGAAGTGCGCGCGGTGGTCGCCAAAGGCATGCGCGTTCTGGTCACGACGCTGACCAAAAAAATGGCCGAAGCCCTGACCGAATATATGGGCGATGCGAATGTCAAAGTCCGCTACATCCACTCCGACGTCGAAACGCTGGAACGTATCGAAATCATCCGCGATTTACGCCTCGGCGTTTATGATGTGCTGATCGGCATCAATCTGTTGCGCGAGGGGCTGGATATTCCCGAATGCGGCCTTGTCGCTATTCTGGACGCCGATAAAGAAGGCTATCTCCGCTCCCGCACCTCATTGATTCAAACGATAGGCCGCGCCGCGCGCAACGTCGAAGGCCGCGCGATTTTATATGCCGACCGCATGACAGGCAGCATGAAAGCCGCTATCGAAGAAACCGACCGCCGCCGCGAACGCCAGCAGGAATATAACGCCCTCCACGGCATTACGCCTGAAAGCATCAAGAAAGACATCGGCGATATTCTGTCATCCGTCTATGAACGCGATCATCTGACGGTGAAAGCAGGATTGGCGACCGAGATGACATTGTCCGGCAAGGATTTGCAAGCCCACCTGCGCGATTTAGAAAAACGCATGAAGCAAGCGGCAGGCAATCTGGAATTTGAAGAAGCCGCCAGACTACGCGACGAAATCAAACGGCTGGAATCTGCGGAGTTGGGGATTGAAACAGGAGCGACGCCTATGCCGCCAAAGAGAAAAAAGGGCAGACGTTAGGTGTTTGATCGGTTCTAGTAGGGCAACGGCCCTCCTTTGGAATAAAGAGCGCGCCCTACATCTTCCTGCGATCGCAATGATTTCCATGCTCCGACATATGAATCCTGCATCAAATCAACGCCGTTCAAGTAAGAATGCCCATCATTATCGCTGGCGATGTGAGTCAAATCTTTGTTTGTTAGTGTCATTGTGAACATATCCTCACTGGTAAAAGAACACCCATGAAGAAACCGTTGTACGGCGTTTGTGCGATGGATATCCTGTGCGCACCATTTTAAATAAACACGTTCATATATCGTGTGGCGGCCACTCATCATCCAGGCGTCGAATATCGTTTGTTTTGTATCGTCGGAATACAAACTTGCTCCTTGGTCCAATTTTTGCGTCAGAGCCAAAGTAATAGGTCTGGTATTGGGGTCGGCTTGAAGGGCGCACCAAGGCCTGCTGTCTCCGTTTAATTGCAATTCATAGCTAGTCATCGTAGACAGCGTTTCTGCGTCACCCTCCCCGATTATATGAGGATACCAAACGTCGGCATAGCTTACATCATTTGAATCCCGGTTCGAGCGACCGTATTTTTCAACGTCATTTTTCTTTTGGCGGGCATGACAAAGCTCATGAATAATTGTCGGTGCGCGGTCTCCTTCTTTCAGCTTTGGAT
>JBAVWC010000148.1:0-3035 GCA_049697595.1 Alphaproteobacteria bacterium | reverse complement strand
GATTGGCCCGCTTCTGGCGACCGCCAGCGTCGAGGCCGGAGAAAAAGACGCCAAGATCTGCGGCACCTGCCACAGCTTCGGCAAAGGCGAACCCGCCAAAATGGGCCCGAACCTTTACGGCATCGTTGGCTCTATGCACGCGCACATGCAAGGCTTTGCCTATTCGGATGCAATGCAGGCTCTCTCCAGCAAGCCCTGGACGTTTCAGGAACTGAATGAATTCATCTATAGCCCACGTCAACACATCCCCGGCACCAAAATGACTTTCGCCGGTATCACGAATGACAAAGACCGTGCAGATGTTATCGATTGGCTGCACACCTTGTCTGATAACCCACTACCGCTACCCACGAAGTAAAATAGGGCGCAAAAAAAGGGCCGATTGGCCCTTTTTTCTTATGCATCCCTTTGAGAGGAACAGAGGGGGAAAGCTTTTAAGGAAGCTTCAAACTATCGAACTTGGGTTTCACGTCCTGCATCACCGGTCTGGTTTGCAAACCGACTCTAGCCTTGTCCAGAGTCGTGATAGCGCCTGTCACTGCGATGCCGGCGATACCCCATGCGGTTTCCACGGCGCGCACCGCATATTTGGCAGGAGCGACGATCCAAGTGTCGATGATATTGTGGGGGACGGCGGTGCCCTGATACTTATGCAAAGAGAGCGGGTTGAAAGATATAACCTGTGCGGCTGCAACCATTCCGGTGCAAATAAGCGTTTCCTTGAGATCTTTCCTGACAGCGGCGTCATGCGCCCGAACGGCAGAGCGGTGCTTCGCGACCGCTTCTCTGCTCTGGCGCGCGTCTTCGGCAAGAATTTGGGCAACAGCGCAACGGGCCTGAAGGGAGGGCTGGAAAAACAGGGGGAGACGCGTTTTCGCCGGGTGATTGTCAGCCATACTAATGATCTCCGTGTTGTTAAATAAAAGAGGAACGCGCTGCGCAAAAAGAAAATCTGCTGATACTAAAAACCTAGTTGAAAGCGAACAGCCGCACAAGAATTTTTTAATCTCTCGTTAGCCTTTCCGGCGGCCTTACGATCAGGGGTAGGTTCTTAGCAAATTGCCTTCAACCACGCGGCAATCTTCGGCCAATTATCCTTCAGCGCGTGGCTGCCCATAAACAGGCCGATATGGCCGCCTTCGGCTGTATCCTTAATCACCTTGTCCGCAGGCGTGCCAAAGAAATTGGTGGCATTGAACACTTGCGCGGCTGGAGTCAGTTCATCCTTTGATCCTGCCAGAAGATAAAGCGGGCAGGTTATTGTCTGCGGTTTTATTTTGCCACCCAGCGCGACAAATTCTCCCTTGGCGAAACGGTTTTCCTTGAACAACTCCTTGACCACCTGCAGATACCACCGCCCCGGCAGATTGAGCGTGTTTTCATACCAGTCTTCGAATATCTCGTTGCGTTTCACATAATCCGGATCGTCGATATGCTGGTAAAGGCCGACATATTTATCGACCATATGCTGTTTCGGATTCATGCCTTTGAATCCTTCCAGCATGAATCTTCCTTCCAGCAAGCCGCCGCCTGCGAGCACCAGATTTTCGTAAAAACTCATCGGCAGGTCATCGGCCATTTCGCGGATCTCGCCGTCGCCCGCTTGCGTGTCGAGCGGCGATCCCGCACAAACGAGGCTCACGACATGCGCCGGAAAACGCGCCGCATAGAGGCTCGCCATCCATCCGCCCTGGCATAGCCCGACCAAATTAACGCGACCGCCCAGATCGCCGATCACGACATGAAGTTCGGCCAGATAATTGTCGATGTCGTAATCCTTCATCAGCAGATCGGCGCTGCGCCACTCAATCGCGAACACGCGCGTTATGCCGTGCTGCAACAAATTTTCAATCAGGCTCTGGCCTTTGTAAAAATCGGCGATTATGGAAGTGTGGCCCGCATAGGGCGGCAGAATGAGGGTCGGTGGGATTTCGCTCGCGTCGGTCGTTGAAAAATTGCGTAACGTCAATGTATGCAAATCGTAAAGGATTTTGTTCGGCGAAGCCCAAACCGGAGTCGGGTGCACCACATCGGTTTCCACGACTTCCTCAAAAAAGCGCAGGTTTTTTTCCGCCGCTTGCAGCGTTTCCTTTTCCATAGACAGGGCCATTCCGATGGGCCAGAAAAACGGGCTTTCACTTCCGGACAAGGGGCATGATTTATCGGACATGGAGGATAAAGGGGGTATGAAGTGGCGGGGTGCCGATTGTACCGCATATCTTTCTCAAACCCTAGCCTCACGGCCTGCATTTGTGCTATTCTCCTCCAATGGCATTGCTTCCTTACACATTGATTGAGCCTGTGGGTATGTTATCGCCCCTCGTTGTCGATTCACCGCATAGTGGCCGGATTTATCCGGCCGATTTCGCCTATGCTTGTCCGTTGCCGTTGTTGCGTCAGGCCGAAGACGCTTATGTGGATGAAGTCATAACCGGCGCGGTCGAGGCCGGAGCCACAGTGATTATGGCCGAATTTCCGCGCAGCATGATCGATGTTAATCGCGCCGAAAACGATATTGATCCCGAAGCGATCGACGGTGTTTGGCCAACCCCTCTGGCTCCTGCAGAAATGACTGTATCGGGATTTGGCCTTGTGCGCCGTTTGTGCCGTAACGGTATTCCGCTTTATCGTGCGCCTTTAACGGCTGCCGAAATTCAGCGACGCATCGATATCTATTACCGCCCCTATCACGATTGTCTGCAAAAACAGATCAGCGCGCGCATGAAGCAGTTCGGCGTTTGCCACCTTATCAACGCGCACTCGATGCCCGACCGCATCGATAACGGCGTTCCGCGACCCGATTTTATTTTGGGCGACCGCGACGGCACCAGTTGTCCCTCTGCCTTCACCCGCCGCGCCCAGAAAATTTTGCAGGATATGGGGTATCGGGTTGTGCTGAACAATCCCTACAAAGGCCGCGAAATCGTGCGTCGTTATGGGTTGGAAGGGCAGGGCGCGCAAGCCCTGCAAATCGAAATCAACCGCAAACTTTATCTCGACGAAGTCGCGATAGAAAAACATGAGGGCTTCGCAGG
>JBAVWC010000147.1:0-2374 GCA_049697595.1 Alphaproteobacteria bacterium | reverse complement strand
GGGCCTGTGGTGACGGCTGTGGCGGCGGGGCCGGGGGTTTCGGCGTCTCCTGCTCGTCCTTAATACGGGTATTGGTAAGCTCGGCAATCGTCACGATCTGAAACGGCACCGGATCATGATGCTCGGGCAAAGGCTCGATCAAATGCGGCAACCCGAAATACAGAAACAAAAACAGCGCAAGATGCAGCCCCGCCGAAACCGAGAGGCCATTTTTCAGGCTGTCATCGTTGACGGTGGGCACATATCTCATGACTATTGCGGGGGCAGAGTCTTGGGAAGGTCGGCGACCAGAGCGACTTTGGTAAATCCGGCTGCGCTGATCGCGCCCATAACTTCCATAATCTTGCCGTAGGCCAAGTCTTTATCCCCGCGCACGAAAATGCGCGCATCGGGATTGGCGCCGGTAATCGCCCTGAGCTTGGGCACCAGATCTTCCAGCTTCATGCCCTTGTCCTGCAAATAGACGCGGCCCTCGGAGTCCATGCTGACGACCAGCGGTTCTTTATCCTGATTGACCGTATGCGCCTGAGTCTTCGGCAAATCGACGGGAACGGCGACCGTCATCATCGGCGCCGTGACCATAAACACCACCAGCAGCACCAGCATCACATCGACAAACGGCGTGATGTTGATATCGGCAACAGGGCGATTGACGCGACGGCGGCCATGGCCGCGCCCGCCGCCACTCATCATTTGCGCTGCCATGCGACCTCTCCCCCTACGGCAGGCGTCGCGGTCGAACCGCGCGCATCTTCCAGATTGCGCGACAGGGTCGCGGTGAAATCATTGGCGAAATTGTCCAGCCGCGAGCCATAACGCCCGATCTCGGTAGCGAATTTGTTATAAGCCGTCGTCGCCGGAATAGCCGCGACCAAGCCCACCGCCGTCGCCAGCAACGATTCGGCAATACCCGGCGCCACCACGGCAAGGCTGGTATTCTGTGCCTGCGCGATGCCGATGAAGCTGTGCATGATGCCCCACACGGTGCCAAACAAACCGATAAAGGGAGCAACCGACCCGACCGACGCCAGAAAAGTCATCCAGGTTTCGACCATCGCCATTTCGCGGCCAATCGTCACCTGCAACACGCGGTCGATGCGCAACATGACATTGTTGCGGCTGCCGGGATTCGTGAACAAACCCTTGTCCTGCGCGCTGCGCCATTCCTTCATGCCCGCAACGAAAGTCGCCTGCATGGGGTCGGCCGGACGCTTGATCTTGTCATACAACATGTCCAAAGAGCCCGCCGACCAGAAGCGTTCTTCAAAATACTCGGCTTTGGCTTTCAGTTTCCTCAATTTCATCATTTTGTCGAAAATGACACCCCAAGTAATGAGCGAAATCACCAAAAGAAGGCCAATCACGAGTTTGCCGACAATATCGGCATGCCCGAACAACCCCATCAGGGACATATCATTGCCGGAAATCGATCCGGCCAATTGCAAGGCGTTAACGGGAGCGACGGGTTGAGCATCCATAATACAAACGGGGGTTAAGGGTTACAAAGCATCGGCCTAAAAAAGGCCGTCACCGGAATGACGAGGATTCTTTTAAACCACCGCCGCTCTCTTATCTACCAAAAATCTGGCGTAATTGGGGCGGGATGCGGGAGGCTTTGCCGATGCCGCTGACGGCGACCAGGGTGATTATGATCTCGGCGAGCACCTTGTCTTTGCAGCTTACGACATGTTTAACCTTCATCGAACTATTGCCGATTTCGGCGATTTCGGTCGAAATATCAAGCAAATCGTCAAGAACCGCCGAGGCGCGATAGTCGATCTCGACATGCCGGGCAACCAGCAACAGCCCGAATTCCTTGTGCATCCAGTTATTGTCATAGCCCAAAGAGCGCAAAAACTCGCAGCGCCCGCGCTCGGCGAAACGCAAATAATTGGCGTGATAAACGACCCCGCCCGCATCGGTATCGTCGTAATAGACCCGCGCGGCGAGGTGATGAACGGGCAAAGAGGGCGCGGGATTAGGCTTCGTCGTCATCGTTCGTCTTTTCTTGCACGTTAGAGGGCCAATCGCCCTGCGGTCCTATATTCATCCGACCGGCAGGAACGGTCAAACCGATATGCCGATATCCCGATTCCGTCAACATGCGTCCGCGCGGCGTGCGTTGGAGGAGGCCTTGTTGAATCAAATAAGGCTCGATGACTTCTTCCAGAACATCGCGCTGTTCCGCCAAAGCCGCACCCAAAGTTTCAACCCCCACGGGTCCTCCGCCGTAATTTTCCGCGATCAGGCCGAGATATTTGCGGTCCATTGCATCAAACCCCAAGCGATCGACCTCGAGCCGCGACAAAGCCTCATCAGCGGCGCGCGCATCAATTGCTTTATGCCCCGCGACCGAGGCGAAATCGCGCACGCG
>JBAVWC010000146.1:0-2132 GCA_049697595.1 Alphaproteobacteria bacterium | reverse complement strand
GTTTTACCGAACAGGTTTTTAACAACAAAACAAAGCCGCAGAGACAGCTCGGCTTGCGCGGAATCGTCGCGCAAGTGATGGATATAAGCACATTGTGTGGCAAACCAATGCTTCATTTGCGCGTGATCAGTAGCGGCGGTGTCTGGGAATTGAAACCGGATACTGAAATACGGCGCACTTTGAGAGTCGTCACGCGCATGGATGTGATGCGCTCGGCGTGGGACAACGAGTCGCAACGGAACAAACCAGATAGCGAAACAGACCAAACACCCAAACAGATCAAGAGCGCAAAGACTCAAATTCTGGCGCGGCGCGGCAAGCCAAAGAGCGAATAAGCCCCATCGTTTTTCAATATTTTTGTTAACCGCGCGTATTTCCTGAAATCTTTTTTTATGGAGGACGGCCATGATAAGCATCCGCACATCTCAAAAGAAGAAAAACCGGAAGAAGGATAAGGCAAGAAAGCGTTTACACACCCTATGCGATCCATTTGAGGTTTTCCGTATATTATGGAAAACCGTATTACTGAAATCCGTATTACGGAAAATCGGTAAAGGTCGGGTTAAGAGAAACGCCTGTCCAAAGAGCAGCAAGGTATGTGCAGGTAATACCTGCACACCTTGCGAGGGAGCTGCGCCCCCATCGACCCCGCACGCCTTCGGCGGCGCGCATGCGCGCAGGCTGTGCCCATGAATAACTTCAATGCCCAGCCACCCGTGTGCATTAAACTCACGCCAGAGCAGCATCGGCTTGTCCGCCGCTACGCCAAAGAGTGCGGCACGACGCTGAGTGATTATGGTCGCCGCAGGATGCTTGCCATGCCTGACATTCAGATGGTCTATCAGAACCGCCAGACGCGCAAGCTGATGAAGGAGGCGATTGCCCAGATAGGGCGCGTCGGCAATAACATGAATCAGATCGCCTGGAAGCTGAACAGCGATATGATGCCCAACTCGCTTGACCGCCAGCTTCATGAGGAAGGCGTCGAATCTCTCAAGCAAATGCGCGGCGTCTTGGTTGCCCACCTTTTGAAACCCCCAGGCCCGTGCTGATATTTGGCGCGTCGGGTGGCGATTGGAAGGGGAAGGCCGCCTACGCCCTGGACAAAGCCGATAACGAGTTCGCGCAAGTAAGGGAAATTCGCTGCGAGGGCGCTGACGATGTGAATATGGCTATGGCGATTATGGCGGCATTCGCCGCCGACACAAAATGTAAGGACTTTATTTACCATGCCACGATGAACCTCTATCGCGGCGAGCGCATGGCCGGGCAACAATGGATGAAAGGGATTGATAGGCTGGAAAAGGATTTGGGGCTTGAGGGGCATTACAGAATAGCCTTCGAGCATATTAAGAATGACCGCCAGCACTACCATATTTACTGGTTCCGGTTGCCCCCAGGCGGCAATGGCCCCGCCGTCAATATGGGTAACGATTATTATATCTGCGAGAAAGTCGCGATAGCGCTGGAAAAGGAATTTGGCCTGATGCCCGCGCCGCGCCGCAACAAGTCCAAACCGTCTGAGAAGAAGCAGGAGATAAACAACAGGAACAGCCGGATCAGGGTTAACCCCGAAATCGTCACCAGGGACGTGACGCGGATATTCAAGAACAGCAAAACATCCCAAGAGTTCATCAAAAACCTTGCTAAAGAGGGATATACCCTGACCCGTGGCAAGGCTCAGAAGCTCGTAATAGTCGATAAGAATGGGGGCTATCACGGCCTTGTGCGGCGGTTGAAAGGTATCAGGCAAGGCGATGTGACACGGAAGTTTCCAACCCTCGACAAAATGCCGTTGCCGTCATTGAACGATGTCCTGAAAAGCCGCCGACCCGCGCCCAAAAAGATTTTCAGGCGCGCGGCGTTCGCAGCGAGCAGACCAGCAAAGGCTTATAAGCCCCGCCACCGGACATCCTTCTCTCATCGACCGAAGACAAGATTGCTTGGGGCGCTCCGTGGTCAGGCCAGAAAGTATTACCCAAAAGAAGAGAAGAAAAACTATCCACCGCCCATCCTGCGTCGGCGCAAGCGTAAAATAGAGGAGAACATGCCAGCCAGACCATCCTTTAACCTCGCCGATATTGAAAAAGCCAAAGCTCTGGAATGGGCTTGGGAGAATGGGCGCGTCGATA
>JBAVWC010000145.1:0-3601 GCA_049697595.1 Alphaproteobacteria bacterium | reverse complement strand
CGCCGACTCCGTGCGCGCCACAAGAGTAACCGTCGCGCCGAGCGCCGCGAGTTCCCTCGCCGCGCTTCGTCCGATGCCCTTGCTCGCGCCACAAACGATGGCGTGCTTGCCGGTCAGGTTCATATCCATGTCTTGTGTCCTCAGTCTATGTCGTTTTCGCCGTATATCGGTAATCCATCCCCGCGCTGATATCGGCGGGTAAAGGCGGCAAGAGCCGCGAGGGAATAAGATAGGCGGAGAGCGCAAAGAGATCGGTAAAAATCCGGTGTGTCTGCACCGTTTTCATCAGATATTCGTATCCCGAAGACCCGCCCGTGCCGACGCCGTGACCAACCATACGCTGAACGATCAGCGCATGACGGAAACGCCAGCGCGCGAGCAGTTCATCCACATCCATAATCTTGGTGAGCAGGGCATAGGGAGCTTGCAATACCGGCTCGTGCCGATAGATGGTGATGAACAAAGCTGCTTGCAGCGCGCGCCACGACAAACGCCAGCGGCCTTCCTGTTGCGCAGCGGCATAGATTTCGGGATCGAAGATGCTTTCGAATTTCTTTTTCCCGTTTTCGAGAGCGGCGAGTTCTTTGTCCAACGCCTCTCCGGTCAGCGATTGGCGCGCCGCTGTTGTTTTATCGGCGAACATTTTGGCAATAGCGGCGCGATATTCGTTGAGGAACGTATATTCGCCGAAATTGACGAAAGGCGTCCGGCTTAGCCAGCCGTCTATTTGCTCGAAAAGGTTCGGGTGTTTTTCTGTCGAGCGGATAAGGGATTTGTTGTCGGTATTGAAAGCGTCGTCGAACTGGCCGTGGAAGACGCAGAGGCGGTCTTTGCGTTGCAATCCCAATCGGGTTTCGATCAGGCGGAACTGAACGCTTTGGAAACCCGACGCCGTGCCCAGATATTCGCGGAAATCGACAAAGGCTTGCGACGGCATCGTTTGCAGAACGTCGATCATGCTCTCAAGCTGTTTGAATATCTCGACGATGCGCCCCAGATAGGTCAGGATCGGCTGCATCTCGCTTTCGCTGATACAGTCGCGCGACAGGCGGGTTTGAATTTCGTCGAGCTCGCAAAGGATTTGCTTGAACCACAATTCATAGATTTGGTGAAACTGGATAAAAAGAATTTCGTCATGAATAAGCGCGCCGCCTATGGAGGCGCTGCACGGGTTTTGAGCGTCCAGAAGTTTCTCCAGATTCAGGTATTTTCCGTACTGATCCCAAGAGCCTTGATCGGCCATAATGATGCTTTCGCTCGATATAGAAGGGGGGTGAACAGGTTCTTAGAGTATGCAGAAAAGCTCGGTAAAGTACGGCCTAATAAGGAAAAAATCAAGCTAGTCTCTTCACCGGCAGCAACGGCACCCCTTTTCAATTAGCATCCTGTTTGTACTTCAAAAGATGCGGTTGTGTGCGTATTTGCTGCATAACTTCGCTATGTGCAGGCTGATGGAGTAGCTTTGTTTCGCAACGCAATCGGAGGCACGCCATGAATGCACGGTATCAATGCGTCCTTTATATCCTGTCCGCGTTGATGCTGATCGCATCGCCGGCGCAGGCCGCACTTAACCCCGGCGACAATGCGCCGGATTTTACGGTTCAGGCTTCCCTCGGCGGACAGGAATTCACTTTTTCTCTCGCCGACGCGCTCAAGAAGGGGCCTGTTGTGCTGTATTTCTATCCCGCCGCTTTCACGCACGGATGCACGCTCGAAGCGCATGCTTTTGCCGAGGCGACATATAGTTTCAAACTTCAAGGTGCCACGGTCATCGGTGTTTCCCACGATCCTATCGCAACCCTGAATAAATTTTCCGTCAGCGAATGCCGCAGCAAATTCGCCGTTGCCGCCGATACCGACGGCAAGATTATGACAGAATATAACGCGGCGATGCATGGAAATCTAAACCTTGCCGACCGCGTTTCCTATGTCATCACACCAGATCACAAGGTTTTATATACCTATGCCGCGCTGAACCCGGATGAGCATGTCGCCAACACGATGAATGCGTTGCAGGAATGGCGCGCGCATAATCCCCAATGAATATTACGCTGCGTGTGGTCTTGTCGCGGCACCCGAAGCATATGCCGGGGCGACGTTGATCCGGTCAAAGTCGATACGCGTAAAGTAACGTTGGGCCAAGTGCCTTATCGCAGAAGGTAACCCGTCGCTCGCCCTCGCGTTCTGCTGAAGCAAATATTCGGCCCCCAGAAGATTGCTGCCCGGATAGACTTCCGCTGCCGGGAGGGCAGCGGTTTGCATGGCGAAGATGGTCATCTCTTCTTCGATATAATCCCGGCTATGCGCGATCAGGAGGGCGGGAACGATCTCGCCTCTTTTGGCTTTCCGCTCGGCAAGGGACTGTGCGTCTTTTGCCATTACTGCTCCGAACGCAGGATCGGCTTTGGCGTAGGAAATAAGTTGCTGATGCGTAGCTCGAAAATCGGATTGCTCGACCCAATCCTGCCAACGGGTATAAAATTTCTTCGCTTTTATTTCATTCAGGATTTTTTCGTTGCGTTCTATCCATAACGTGCCTTCGGCTATGGCTACCCGTTCCGCTTGTTCTTTTGACATCCCGGCAGCTTCAAGGTTATGGCGCTGCAACAGATCGTTGACGCTGATATGCACTTCTTGAATTGACGGGTTGCGATTGATCCAGTTAACGACGGCGGCCAGTTTTTTTCCTTCGTGATATTCTTTGCCTACGCTGATCATCAAGCGAATGCGGTTATGCTTGCGCCAGCCAGCCCCATTCTTGACACGCACGGAATAATTAAAATTACTCGTCATATTTTGCCTCGGCTGTTGTTTTGGCGGGCATTTGCGCGCTTGACCAAATCAAGTTAAACAAATTCCTCTGGGCGGCAGCCACATGTGGGTTTCGTATAACAATGGCTCCAACATCCGTGTTGTTTTCGGGGTCAAGGATCATCGTTGCGAATTTATTGCCATAGATGACCGTTGTGCTGTTATGAAAAAAAGGCTCAGGCAGATAACGGTACTCGTCCAGCTTGCCCATCAAATAGGTATCGCCTTCCCGGACAAGAGAGCGCATGGCAATCCCCGTCTTACGCAAGCGCCGGTAATTTTCGACGACGACAGGAGGAGATAATTTATCATCGACACAGGCAAAAAGAGCTTCCGCGCCCTTAACGTCGCGCAAAGTTGCGATTACATCATCAAGGATGCGGAAGAAAATGTTTTCGCCTTTCAGGGTAACGATGCGGTCATTCTTCAGTTCGACGCCGTGATCGCCCAGAAACTCCACGCCATTATCGGTAAAAACGCGCATGATTTTTTCAAGCGTGCCTGCGCGCGCCTGAACAAGGCTGTTTTCGATATTGCTGAGCGTGGCTCGAGTCAGGCCGGTTTTATCCGCCAAGTCGGCGGCATCCCAACCTAGCAAACCTCTGGCAGCTCTGATCTGTCTTTCCGTTGTCATTTGTATACAAATTACGTTCTTGTTTTGCATCAATTACTCTTCACACCATAATATCACTAAAAATGGTAAAAAAATACCTAAAATTATTACCAAAAATGGCCAAACACGAAGCTTTTCAAGTGAAAAACACGCTTTATAATAGTTTCAGCAATAATC
>JBAVWC010000144.1:0-12287 GCA_049697595.1 Alphaproteobacteria bacterium | reverse complement strand
GAATAAATGCTCACGTACAAGCGTACGCTGCGCTTTATTCCCCTGAAAAAGCGCATTTTCGCTGGCGGCCTGACGAGATTTGGAACATGTTCAGGCTCTTCTATTTTAAAGAGAAGTTAAGGTTCGGGCTCTAAGATCGGGATCTATCTAAGAACCGAGGATTGATTATCCAATGAGCCTCCAGTCAACAACCGAGCAGTCGTTAAGCGACAAGATTCAGGAGCTGTCGCTCAAGATCGGCTTGTGGCCGCGCGAGCCTTTGCGTATCCACGAAGATCATCTGGATGATTTGCTGTTGTGGAGCGCGCAGAACAGGTCGAGCGACACGAATTTCCAAACCGATAATCCCGTTTATATCGAAGTCGACGGGATCTTGTTCCCCGTGACGCGCCGCTCGCTCGACTCCGCCGATATGGCGAATGTGATTGGCCGGATTTATGGCGCCGATGCGCTGGCCAAACTGGCATCGGGCCGCGACCTCGATCTGTCTTACGAAGTGCGCCCCGACCGTAACACCCGCGTGCGCTTCCGCGTCAATATCACCGCGATTTTGAGCCGTGGGCGCGATTCGGTGCAGGTGACGATGCGTACGCTGCCTTCTCTGCCGCCGACACTCAAAGATCTGGGCGTCGAAGAAAAAATCGTCGAAAACTGGGCCCCGCGTCAGGGAATGGTGCTGGTCACAGGGCCTACCGGCAGCGGTAAATCGACCCTGCTGGCGGCAGGATGCCGCATGCTGGTCGAACGTCCCGAAGGTTGCGGCAAGATGCTGACCTACGAAGCGCCGATCGAATATGTTTACGACGAGATTACGGGGCCGCGCTCGCTGGTGGCGCAATCGGAAATCCCCCGCCATTTGCCGTCCTTTGCGGCGGGCGTGCGCAACGCTTTGCGCCGCAAACCCACGATCATCATGGTCGGCGAAGCGCGTGACCGCGAAACCGTGACGGCGGCTATTGAGGCGGGACAAACCGGGCATCTGGTCTATTCAACGGTTCACACGATCGGGGTTGCCGCGACCGTGCGCCGCATGGTCAGCGTGTTCGATCCCGCCGAACGGACGGAACGCGCCTATGCCATGATGGAAACGCTGCGCATGATCGTGACGCAAGCGCTGGTTCCCAAGATCGGCGGCGGACGCATCGGGTTGCGCGAATATCTGGTGTTCGACGATAATGTGCGCGAAACTCTGCTCGACATGTCGATTGAAAGATGGACGAGCGAGACGCAACGTCTTTTGCTGCGCTACGGGCAGACGATGGAACAAACCGCGACGAAAACCTTCAAAGCCGGGATCATCGATCGGCGCACTTACCTGCTTTTGATCAAAGGATTCAGTGGCGACGATGTCGATGGCGGTGTTCTGGATGAGAAAGAAACGCTGACAATCGATGATTTTTAACGCCCAAACCCCTAACCCCAGGCCCTGCTTATGGATACCCATTGGCGCAATACGCAAAAGCCGGCCCGCTTCTTCATGTTCGATGCGCGCTCGTCGGCCTCGGTCTTCCTGTTTTTAATCCACGCGCGGGCCTGGACTTTCAGTATCGTTATTATAACGCTGCTGTTTTTCTGGGTCATGGAGCGGCGCGGATTAACGTTTGAGTCCGCGTTGCGTACGATACGCATTTGGTTTCTGGGGCGCCGGCGTCCGGCAACGCTCCATGGCCGCCGCCGCCACTGGGTCGATTTTGGTTGATTGAGGACGGGCGGTTTGCGCCTAAAACCGAAGATAAAGCCTGCGTTGCCCCAGAGCATCAAACGCCTACAAATTAAGGATTGGATCAAATCATCTATTGCCCTACTACGTATCTCTAGATAGAGTCCACGAATCACTTTGTGCCTTCCCAAGACAAAGAGCAGCCGACATGCCCAAGAAAATAATCAGTAAGTTTTGTGTTGCCGCCGCCCTGGTCGCGGGGCTTGCCGTTTCGGCTATGCCCGCTTACGCCGGGTTCGAATGGGTTGCACCAAATGATGGCGCTTCTAATCAACAGGGGTCTTACGCTCCGCCTCCTGCCCCCGCCGCATCGAGCGTGCCGGAAATCATTTCGCCGGTTATTATTTCAGGCGATTCCCGCTCTCAACCTTTATCTTTGACTCCGCCGCCGCCTGCTGCTGCAGCGCCGATGCCCGTGACGCAAGCGCCGACACCGAGTCTGGCTTCTGCGACGATCAGCGTTCCCGCATCCTCCGGCGTTGATGTCGTTCAGGGTTTTGGAACGCAGATTCCGCTGGCTCTGGCCTTGCGCCAAATTCTTCCCGTTGGCTATAATTTCTCTATCGATCAGGATGTCAGCATGGATACGCTGGTGTCTTATAGGGGCGGCCAATCCTGGCGTGAAACGCTTGGGGCCATGTTGACTCCCGTCGGCCTTGCCAGCCACGAACAGGGAACGACGCTTACTGTCAGCCGCTCCAGCGTGCATCAGACCGCTGTCGAGGCGAATGCAGGGGTCAGCACAGAGCCTGCCATCAGTCCTGCGGCGCATTCTTCATTCCTTGCACCTCAGTCAACGCCTATGGTCGAAGCGCCTTCTACCGATGTGCCGTCGTTTAATATCTCTTCTGCCGATGGATGGTCGGCTGAGCGCGGCGATACGTTGCATAAAGTGTTGACCGAGTGGTGCCGTCGTTCGAATGTCGAGCTGCAATGGCTTGCGGAATATGATTATCCGATCGAAGGCTCGACCCATTTCAACGCCAGTTTCGAAGACGCGGTTCGCGGACTTCTGGCTGGTTTCGATCAGGCGCGGCCTCAGCCTATTGGGGAATTGCACACGAATTCCATTGCCGGTCAGAAGGTGTTGGTGGTTCAGGTGCGCGGCAACAACTATACGAACTAGCGGAGAGTGTGAATGGCGTTGACAGGGATTTCGCGGGCTCTATCCGGTGGTTTGGGCTTCGGAAATGTGAAACAAGTGCGGATCAACGGCATCGCCGGGCGTTTGGCCCTTGGCGCCTTTGTAGTTGGAGCATGTTTGGGTTTGGGTGGGTGCGATCAAACCAAAAAGACCGAGCAGGTAGTCGATCAAAGAGCGGCCGAAGCTCAGCAGGCATTGGATTCCACGCAAAAAGTTCCACACGCCCTTATTTATGATCCCCTGACGGTTTCCAACAAAGTGTGGGGCGGCAACGCTGCGCTCAGGATGCAGCGCGGCATGCCTTTGCCTTCACGTTATGAAGTGCCGCGCGGCGTGACGCTGGTATCTGCCGACCCGATGACTCTCAATGATATCACCAACGCGATCAGCGCGCAGACGGGCATCCCTGTCCGCCTGAATGCAATGACGATGACGAGCAAGTCTGCGACTAGCGGGACGCCCGGCGCCCCTACGCCGCCCACCCCCCATTCTTCGCGCGGCAGTACCGATCCTGCATCATCCCTCTCATTTGGCGGAACGGATACGCCAATTTCTTATGAAGGCCCGCTGTCAGGACTTCTGAATCGTCTGAGCGCCAATTTCAATGTGAGTTGGCATTATGATGGATCAACGATCACATTTTCGCGCTACGAAACCCGTATTTTCTCGGTTGAGGCGTTGCCTGGAACGCAGCAGGTCAACGAAGGCATGCAAGACGATGTTATCAGCAGCAGCGGCAGCAGCGGCGGCAGCACAGGCGGCACGGGTGGTGGTGGCGGCACCATGGGGTCATCTACTCCTACTCAGACAGATTCGCTGACCCAAAATTCGAAATTCACGATGGATCTCAAATATTGGGACGAATTAAGTCAGGTTTTAACGTCGATCGTCGGTACGCAAGGTTCTGTGGTGGTTTCTCCGTCGATGGGGACGGTCACGATAACGACGACCTCCGACGTTATGGAAACGGTTTCCGACTATCTTGCCAAAGAGAACAAGAGATTGGGCCGCCAGATCGCTATCAATGTCCAGATCTACAGCGTCACTTTGAATCAGAGCGAAGATTATGACATCGCCTTCACCTCGTTCCTCAATAATTTGACGAAGCTCGCAAGGATTAGCTATACGACAGCGGCGGTGCCGGGCGTTACCAATACCGCACTCACCGCGAACAGCTTTGGATCGCTGAGCGTCGCGATTCTCAACGGGCCCAACAGCACGCAAGGCCCAGTGGCTGATGTTTTCAAGGCGCTTTCAGCGATCGGCAACACTTCGCAAATCGCGCAGTTTCCGCTGGTCACGCTTAACAATCGCCCGGTCTCGCGCCGCGTGGGCACCGATACGTCGTTTATTTCAACGGTTAATCAGAGCACCATTACGACCACCGCGACCACGATCAGTTTTACGCCGGTGGTATCGACCATTCATGACGGTTTCTCGTTGCAGCTAACGCCGCGCTTGCTTGATGATGGGCGCATCCTGCTGCAATATTCGCTTAGCCTGGTTGGGCTCGTTAATTTGAACCCGACGACCTTCAATACCGGAACCGGCACTATTCCTATTTCTTTGCCGACGACAGATAATCGTATTTTCGTCCAGCAATCAATGTTGCGCAGCGGTCAGACCCTCGTTATCGGCGGCGTCGATCAGGAAAGGATATCGGATAACAAACAAGGCGTCGGTTCGCCGGATAACTTCCTGCTCGGCGGCGGCACTTCGAGCAACACCAATCATCTTATGTTGTTCATGGCCATCACCCCGCAAGTTATGGATGTGGCGGGTGAGGAGAGCAATTAATGGCTGCTGGCGTAGTAACGGTTGGCGGTCAGCGTTACGCCGTCGGTCTTTACTGGGAAAATAGTCCTGGTGGCGGACGAGTAACGCAAATTGCCAGAGAAGCGGCCAATCAGACCGGGCAGCAGGCGGATCTTTATGCCATTCGCCCCGGCAACAAAAATGGGCGCATTCCGCAATTCGGGCTCTGTACGTCCGAAGCCGGGCAAACAAACGGCATGCCGGTTCTTGCGGCCTGCTTGGCAACGCAGGTTCCGGGATCCTGGGCGGGCGCTTTTCGCCTGAGCGAAGGCGTTGTCGTTGTTATCGTTCGTGACGATCTGATCGTTCCCGACGGAGATCTTTTCTTTCTCGATGAAGCCGAGGCGCGGGATCGCCTGCTTCAGGAAATCAGTTTCGGCGGTTTGCAAACTATTTATGCCCCCGAGTCCTGGTCGATCCCAATGGTCGATACGATACCGCTGACGCTGCTGGTCGGCAGCTATCAGGGCATCAGGCTGCAGCGCGTTTCGTGGCCCAAGCATTTCAAGATTATAGCTGCCGCCCTCGCTCTGGTGTTTGTCGTCGGCGTGGCAGGCCTTTGGTACTGGCAAGAAAAAATCGATGAGGATAAGCAGGCTCAAGACGCTCTTCGCGCGGCGCAAGAACAGGCTAAAAAGTATTTGCCTGGACAGACACAAGCGGTACCCGAGCCAGTCTATGTAAAGACATGGGAGACCGCCCCCATGCCCCTCTCTGTTCTAGAAGCCTGCCGGAAAGCATTGACCCAAATTCATGCCGTTACGGCCGGGTGGAACATGGGCCCCCTGAAATGCGGGAGTTCGGGCGTTAGTTACTCATGGGCGCGGGACAAGGGATTTTCGGCACCCCCGCCGGGATCGATTGTGAGTGATACAGGGCAGCAAGCTACGCAATCCCTTCCTATACCAGGACTTATCCCCCGTGGCCCCCAAGAATTGGGCAGTTCAGATGTGATGACGCGGCGTTATTTGGCGCAAAACTGGCCTGGAACCATCGCCCGGCTCCCGGACGACCCCCCCCCGCCGCCGCCGCCGGATTATAAAGGCCCCTGGAATCCGGCTCCCCCTCCCTGGATTAAGCGTTCCTTTACCCTTACTGTACCAGAATTGCCTGGAGGCGTACCGGAAATGCTCTCTGGGCTGCCGGGAGTCATGATTAACGGTTTAACCTACACACCAGCCGGAGTATCCGGTTCGTGGGTAGTTGAAGGGGTTATCTATGAGAATCGCAAATAAATCGTTCGTGTCGAAACAGCGTGCAGCCCTTGCCGGTGCCGCATTTCTGATCGCGCTTGGCGGGTTGCCCTTCGTCGCCTTGACAGGCGCGCAGGCGGCCGATGTGCCTCTTCCCCCTCCTGGAAGCATAGCGCCTCCTCCCTCTATGCCGACTCCGCAGGCGCTTAATGGTCCGGTTCCCGCTCCTGCTTCGCCCGCAGAAATCCCCAAAGTGCCGGGCGCCGAGATGAACAAGAATATGGAGTCGATGGAAGAAAAATTATCTGATAACGCCAAAGGCGTCGTGAAGCGGCTGGATAGCGTTTCAGATTCCGTGACGCTTGATGATTTGAACAGCGCGCGACAGACAGTCGCCCGCATCGAAGCCATGATCGATATCGAAAAACATATGGTGGAGCTTGAGAAGCTGCGCGGAGAACGCAGCGGCCACGTTGCACCACCACCAACTGCGGTGGCATCGCTGGCGAACCAAGTTCCTCGAAGCGCTCTTGAGCCACCTCCGGTCACGAACGTAGTGCGCACACCGCCACCCCGCAAATCTACGGGTAGCGCTGAAATAACGCGCATCGTCGGAACCGACGGGAAATATACGGCTGTTCTCAAGCTTGCCGGCGGCGAAGTGAAGGCAGTTAGAGTCGGCGATCAAATTTTTACTGACGGGACGGTGCGTTCAATAACTTCTTCTTCCGTGGGGATTGAAGAAAATGGGGAAACCCACACATTGCACATCAAGAACGTCGATACGATTTACAGTGCGATGCGCTGATCTGTTCCGTGCGATAACAAACAAATCTATGCGCTGCGAGGAGAAGGTGGGTCGTGCCTAATCTTGCTGATATTATCGAAAATAAATTAAAAGCTTTGCGCCAGTCTCCACAGACTGCGCCTAAGCCCGGTACAGGCGCGCCCGAAGCGAAATCTGTCAAAGCTGCCCCGGCGAGCACACCCCCATCTTCCCCACCAGCCCCGGAATCGGCAAAGCCTTTGCCCGCCATGCCCCCGACGGCGGTTAATTTGCCGCCGCCTAAAGAGGTGATGATCGAGGACGACCGCAGCATCCAGCTCTCTTTTTCCGGCACGGTGCTGACGGCGGAGGGCGGTACCTTAAAGGTGCCCGATGAAGCGCGCAATCTTTGCGCCCTTTTCGAAACAGGATTATGGCTGGTCAGCGCATCGCACCGGCGATCACCGCTGGTGACCTCGGTGGCACAGGCGGCCAAGCGTCAGGGATTCAAGATCGACGAGCCGCGCTACGTCACTCCCAATATCATCGTTCAGGCCTATTTATACGCCGATCGTGCGAGCGGCGCGTCGCAGCATGACGAAAACGCCGTCCGCCGCCGCATCGTCGCGACGCTAGAAAAGGCCGTGCAGATGGGCGCGAACGACGTTCACGTCGAGGCCGTCAATGGGCGTTCCGTGGTCCAATTCCGCATCGACGGCTCCTTGCGCCGCATGGATGCCTGGACGCAACGCGAGGGCGAACAATTTCTAGCGTCCGTTTATTCGCATTCGATCGGCCAGTCGGGCGCAACCGCCAACTGGCAGGAACCGCAAGCGGCGATGCTGACCTCGGACGCGCGCGGCAAAGAAATCATTGTGCTGCCCAAGGGCGTCATCAGTATCCGCTGCCAATGGGTGCCCTTGTCGAATGACGGGCGCTATATGGATATGCGCCTGCAATACGACTCGACATACCTGTTCGGCGAAAATTTCGTCATGGCGGACGTCGACTCGCTCGGTTTTTCGCAGGAACAGCTCAAAGTGGTGCAAAGCCTGCGTAACGCGCCGGGCGGTTTGCGCATCTTCTCGGGCCCCGTCAATCAGGGTAAAACCACGACGCTGCGCGTCGTGCTGAATCGCCGCATGGCGGAAACGGAAATGCGCCTCAATCTTCTCATGATCGAAGATCCGGCAGAAGGCGGCGTCATCGGCGCGCGCCAGATCGGCGTGTCGGCCTCGGTTAAGGATGAACAGCGCGATAAAACCTTCGTCGAAATCATGCGCTGCGCCCTGCGTCTTGACCCTGACATCGTCATGCTGGGCGAAATCCGCGATCTGCAAACCGCCAAATTCGCCTTCCGTCTCGCTTTGACGGGACGGCAGGTCTATACGACGGGCCACGTTTATTCGGCGCTCGCGACGCCCAAGCGGCTGCGCGATATCGGTATCGAACCCTACATTGTGTATGATCACAACCTCGTGCGCGGCATGGCGTGCCAGCGGTTGTTGCGTCTTATGTGCGAATATTGCCGCATTCCGATCACTCAGGCGATGGATGATATGGGCCCCGTGGTGCGGGAACTGGCGCAGCGTGTGCGCGCAGGCCTTGCGATTATGGAAGCGCGCCGTAACAAGGCCAATATCGGCAAGCCGTTCATGGAATGCCTGGTCGAGCCCGACATGAAGAACATCTATCTCGCCAATTCTAGCGGATGCCCCAAATGCTTTGCCGGGCGTTCGGGACGTACGGTGTGCGCCGAGATTATCGAAACCGACGCCAAGCTTATGGATTTTCTGCAGGACAATCGCGGCGAAGATGCCGAAAATTATTGGCTGTCGCCTGCGGGGCTTAACGGCATTAATATGATATGGCGCGGCCTTGAAAAAGTGCGCGCCGGGGAAGTGTCGCCTGACGATGCGGAGTTCGAACTCGGCACTTTCGCCCGTGAGCGTGAATTGCTTGAAGTTGAGCAGAAACTGGGGCCGATGCGATGAGCGAGTTAGACGACAAGTTGAAAGACTGGCAGGACAGGCTAACCAGATTCCAGTTTCGCACCAGCCGCAAGTCCCGCTTCCGCGTTTATCGTAAGCTCGAAGGCATGCTGAAAACCAACGAAGCCTTGTCGCGCGCGCTTGATCGTCTTTATCTCAACACGACGGAAATGGGCAAACATCCCAATCGGCCTGCCGCGATCGCGTTGCGCGACTGGTTTCTGAAAGACCGCGCCGGTATTTCTCTCGCGCAGGCGATGGAGGGCTGGGTGCCGACGGGCGAGCTTTACCTGATCCGCGCGGGCGAAGAATCCGGCGCGCTGGCCAAGGCGCTGGCCTCGATTCAGCTCATGGGCGAAAAGTCGCGCCAAATGCGGGAAGCAGTCGCTTACGCGGTCGGTTATCCCGTCTTTATGTTTATCCTGGTCTCTTTCGTCATTTGGACCTTCGGTATCAATTTGATCGCGAATATGCGCGCCAACGCGCCCAAGAATGTGATGGAGGCGATCAGCGGCGTCGCCACTTTTTCCGATTTTATTGCTGCTTGGGGGCTTTACATCATCGCCGTCATTCTTATTGCCGTGGCGGTCATTGTCATTACTTTGCCGAAATGGCGCGGCACGACGCGCGCCAAATTCGATATGTATCCCCCTTGGTCGTGGTATCGCGTTTTGCAGGGCAGCGGCTTTTTGCTTGGCCTGTCGTCGCTGCTCGGTGCGCAGGTGCCGCTTAAGCGATCGATGGAAATCCTCGAAGACCAGGGTAATCCGTGGGTGCGCGAGCGCATTCATCTGGCGCGCCAGGGAGTCTTGCGCGGACGCAACATTGGCGAAGCTTTGCGTGTTACCAAGATGAATTTTCCCGATCCTATGGTGGCGATCGATCTTGAGATTTTGTCCGAACGCGCGGATATCGGCGCCGTTCTCGAGATGGTCACGGAAGAATGGATCAACGAGCAGATCGCCGCGATGAAAGTGCAGGCCGTCCTCACCCGCAATATCGGCATGGCAATCGTCGGCGGCATCATCGCCTGGGTCATGACATCGATTTTCGCGATTGTGGGCGAGCTGGCGAAGCCCGGCGGCAGCAACTTCTAAAAAAACCTGTCTCAAATCTCGTGAGGCCTTGCTGCAAATGCGCTTTTTCAGGGAAATAAATGCTCACGTACAAGCGTACGCTGCGCTTTATTTCTCTGAAAAATCACATTTTCGCTGGCGGCCTGACGAGATTTGAGACAGGTTTTTCACAACTGGCTATTCTGGGGGCGCGTTCCGAAAATCGCCGTGCCGACTCTTACTTCCGTCGCACCGCATTCTACGGCAATTTCAAAATCATCGCTCATGCCTATGCTTAGATGCGGTAGATCCAATTTTGTCGCCCATTCGCGCAGGCTGCGGAAATAGGGATGCGGATCTTGGTTGTGGGGCGGAATGGCCATTAATCCGCCGATGGAAAGCCCGCATTTATCGCGGCAATAGGCAAGAAATTCTTCCAGATTGTCAGGCAAGACGCCGGATTTCTGCGGCTCCTTGCCGGTATTGACTTCGATATACAAACGCGGCGTGCGCCCCGTTTTATGCATCGCCTTCGCCAAGGCATCGGCTAATTGAGGTCTGTCGAGCGTTTGGATGACATCGAACAGAGTCACGGCGGCAAGAGCTTTATTGGTTTGCAAAGCCCCGATCAAATGCAATTCGATATCGGGATAATCGGCGCGCAAGGCAGGAAATTTGGCTTGCGCTTCCTGCACGCGATTCTCGCCGAATACGCGCTGCCCGGCCCCCAAAGCTTCGCGAATTTCCTCGATGTTGCGCGTCTTGCTAACCGCGATCAGGGTCGCGTTTTTCGCGCGCGCGCGAACCAAGGCGAGGGAGGAAGCGATAGAACTCACTTATGGCCCGCATTCTCAATTTGATGCCAGTGGTTGATGTTTTCATCATGCTTCGCCAGATCGGCGGCAAAAGCGTGGCCGCCGCTGCCGTCAGCGACGAAATAGAGGTAGTTATTATGCTCCGGATGCGCCACGGCTTTCAATGCCGCGCTCCCCGGATTGCAAATAGGCTGCGGCGGCAGACCGTCACTGGTATAGGTATTAAAGGGCGAGGCAAAAGACAGATCATCATGCGTCAAGGTGCGGGCCAGCGTTTCCTGTCCATTGGTCAGCGCGTAAATCACCGTAGGGTCGGATTGCAGCCGCATATTCAGGCGCAAGCGATTATAGAAAACGCCCGCGATGCGTGGCCGTTCCTGGGCTTTGCCGGTTTCCTTTTCGACGATCGAGGCGAGGGTTACCGCATCTGCCGGCGATTTCAGCGGCAATCCGTCATCGCGCCCCGCCCAAATTTCGTTAAGCTCGTCCTGCATCGCTTTTTGCATCCGCGCGATCATATGGGCGCGGTCGTCACCGTAACTATAGCGATAGCTTTCCGGCAGCAACGAACCTTCGGCAGGCGCCGCGTCGATCGTGCCGACCAGAGTCGGATCGCTTTTCAGCAGGCGCACGATCTCGGCAGATGTCAGCCCCTCGGGCACCTTAAACAACCGCGAAACCGAACGCCCCTCATGCATCATCAGCGCGATGTCCATAACGCTGGCGCGCGCGGGAATCATATATTCCCCGGCCTTTAAAGAATTGCTGGCGACTATTCGCGCCCCAACGCGGAAAAGCGACGACAGATAAATCGCTTTGCCCTGAACCAATTGTGCGCCTATGTCGGCGCTGCTTGCCCCATGCGCAACCACGACCGTCGTATCCTGCGCCAGAGGCCCAGGCATGAATAAAGCCGCCGCGCCCACCAAAGGGGACAGCAGGGCGATCAAAACCACAAGCGAAACCCCCTGCGCCAAACGATGCGGAAGGCCTGCGTGTTTCCTGAAGGGTGTTTGCGGCAATGTCATGTATGTTTATAAATCTATTCCTATAAGAACATGATGATATACTCAAGATACGTCAAGAGCCAGTCGGCACAGGGGTGGGCAGAAGCGATGAAAAAAGCAGCTATTTTTGATTTCGATCACACCTTGATCGAGGGCGATAGTTTATGGCCCTATTTGGGTTATGCCGTCGGCAAAGGGCTATCCTATGTCGCTTTGGCGGAAGCTTTGGCCGTGCTCACGCTGCGCTATGTGCAATTCCGGCAGCCGGAAAGCGCGCGCACTTTTATCAAAGACCGCATTCTGCGCAACCTTCTGGCGGGCAAGAAACAGGCAGCGCTCGCCCCAGCATCGGCCCGCACCCGTATATGGCAGAAAGAGAATGCGCAGATGATGCGCCGCCTGCAGGAACATCGCGCCAACGGAGATGTGATCGTCATCGCATCCGGCAGCCTCGATCTTTACCTACCGATCCTCTTGCGCGATATCCCTCATGACGCGCTGATCTGCACCGAAATAGGCGTCAAGAACGGCATCGTCACGGGCGAGATGATCAAAGGAAACTGCGTGCGCCAGAACAAGGCCGCGCGCGTCAAAGAATGGCTCGACGCCAACGGCCCTTTTGACGAAACATACGGCTATGGCAATTATCCGCACGATGTGCCGATGCTGAATCTGGTCAAACACAGGATCATCGTTTCGTGACGCAAAGTTTGAACAGAGCGCAACAAACGAAAATTCTCACCCCCGGCGTTTTGCGCCTGATGCGCGCGCTGGCCTCGGC
>JBAVWC010000143.1:0-1589 GCA_049697595.1 Alphaproteobacteria bacterium | reverse complement strand
GGCCAGGGTTGCAGTCGGCAGCGTCAGCGCCGTAAAGGTTACCTGCTGGCTGATTTGCAAGGCCGTCGAGTTTACCGTGGCCGACGCCGTAAAGACATACGTTCCGGCCGCAGGCAACGTGCCGGCGGGGACGCTAAAGCCGGCTACGCCGCTGCTGGCGGCCTGCGAGGTGCTGTACACAACCGTGCTGCTGGAGTTGATGACAGTCAGCGTGATGGTGTCGCTGGCAGTGGTCAGCGTGGCGCCGCCGGCCAAGCAGCCAGCAGCAACGTCAGTAACAGAAAGCCCGCAAATTTGTAGGGTAAGCGGTTGGAGGAAGACAATAAATAAGAGAGAAATCCTGACGTACAACACGTAACACGGGTAGACATGAATGCTCCCAATCAACAGGAATGCGCATCGTTGGGGTGACCCAATTCAGTGTCCTGAAACAGTTGAAACGAAATTCGACATACTCTACCACCAGCCCCGCCCCAAATCAATCAGATAATTGCTAACTCGGCAGCTTTGCTTTGCCCCACGCCGCATCACGGCTTCTACCACCCCGCAAGCTGGAACCTTCAACCATCGAGCTGGCAATAGCCACCTCCTTTCCAGTCAATGAATGGGGTTGCCCCATCTTCCGCCGCGTGATCGCGTGAGGGGCAAGACCCACACCGTCTGCGTTCCAAATCAGTCCAGCCAAACGGGCCAAGCTCCGGTAATCGGGTCGTGCCTGGATGGTCGGCGATGGTGACCCAAAGTGATATGAATCACTCCAGATTCACGACAACCCAAAGCCGGGCCGGCGGCGGTGCGGCATTGCATAGGTCAGAGTTGATTGCGCTGCTGTCCTTGGTTGCTCCGGAAAACTAGCGCAATGCCGACTTTTCGTTACTTGCAGCAACACAAATCCGCATGCATTGGTTGTTGCTGGGCAGTAACGCGCCCTCAATGCCCAATCCCTACTTTTTTATGCTGCTCAAAGGTACATAGGGCTTGTCGTCAAGGATTGCATTGATCGCGTCGTCCATCGCATAGACGTTGCCGTGTTTCTGGTTGGTGAGAATGATGACGGTGCGGCCCCTGGACGAATCGCTTACAAGCAGCGCTTGGTAGTGATGGTCCGACCCATCATGAACATGATGCACAAGCTGGTCACCCACCATCTCGCCATGCCCTAGGCCAGTCTGCCATTCGGAGTCTCGAGTGGTCACGATTCGACGCGTACTGTCCGGAGTGATGAGACAGAAATTTGTGATGCAGTTGGACCAGCGCAGAAAATCGTCGAGGCTTAGGGATGTCCAGCCGGTCATGTCTACAGTGAGCGGACTCTCCTTGAAGTTCGCGTCGAAGGATCTCGGCACTCGGGGTGCCCCATCGGTTGGATCGATCACAGCATCGCGAACTCCTGCTTTCGGGAACTCCCGCTTTTCGAGAAATTCCACAAAACTCATGCCGCTGACTTTTTCGATGACTCTTCTACCTCAATAATGCATACGGCCATTTGGGAACCCCTGAGAATCCTGTTTTAAAACAGTAGGGAGGCGAGGTTGAGAGCTTCGCGACCCGATTCTCAGAGGACACCCAAATGGTGAACAATGCAAATC
>JBAVWC010000142.1:0-8069 GCA_049697595.1 Alphaproteobacteria bacterium | reverse complement strand
CCGTAATTCTGGTCCTGGCGGAAGAAGAAAACCTGCACGGCGGTCTTGCCGCCGTCCTGATGCATCGCGATAACATCGGCATCGCCCACGCCCGCGACATGAATGCTTTGGCGCGATTGCATGTTGGTCAGAACCTTGATGCGGTCGCGCAGTTTCGCGGCATTTTCGAAATCCATTGCGTCGCTCGCCGTCTGCATCTGTTCGGCGAGTTTTTTTTGAATGTCCTGATTTCTGCCTTTCAGGAAATCGACCGCGTCTGCCGTTTGCTCGGCATAGGCTTCTTTTGTGACGAGGCCCACACACGGGGCCGTGCAGCGTTTGATGTGATATTGCAAACAAGGGCGCGTGCGCGCGGCAAAGAAATTGTCGCTGCAATTGCGCAGCATAAAGCCGCGCTGCAAAAGCGTCAGCGTTTCAGTCACAGCGCCGCCCGACGCAAAGGGCCCGAAATACCAGCCTTTGCGGTTCTTCGCGCCGCGATGTTTTAGCATCTGCGGAAAATCATGTTCTTTTGTGATGAGAATATAAGGATAGCTTTTATCGTCGCGCAGCAGAATGTTGAAAGGCGGCAGGAATTTCTGGATAAAATTGGCCTCCAGCAGCAAAGCCTCTGTTTCCGTATGAGTCACCGTGATTTCCAGCGTCTGTGCCAAACTCACCATACGCTGTAACCGCACCGGCAAACGCGCGCGCTGGGTATAGGAAGTCACGCGTTTCTTCAAATCTTTGGCTTTGCCGATATAAAGAGGGGTGCCGTTCTTGCCGATCATGCGATAGACGCCCGGCTGGCTCGGCAAAGTCTTAATTTGGGCGCGCAGCATCGCAGCCCCCGCATCAAACCCGGTTGCGCGGCGATGACTCTTCTTGACCCCTGATGCGACGGGTGACTTACCCATAAAACGCTCCTTTTACGCTCCCTTTATCCCCGAAAATTGTGGATAAGTCTGTCGGTAATTTGGGCTCGCCATGCATTTAAGCCCGTAAATATGCGTTTTTAGCCTTGCTGCCTAAAAAACAGGCACACCAAAACAACCTGTTGTTTTTTATGAACATATTTGGGTTAAAAAAATGAAAAACACGTCTTTTTGGGCTTGCTTTAATAAAGAATAACGCGATCAAGCGCGGGTGTGAACAATAATGCGTTTCGCTGCGCCTTATCCTAGGTTGTGTCAACGCGAAATATTTCAACTTTTTTAAATTTGTCGGTTGACGGCGGCTTACAGCGGTGTTCCACGCCGATATTACGGTATGTTTCAGGCAATAGTGACGATTTCTCCGGTGGCCGCCGGGGTTTCGATCAATTGGCGGACGGCGGTGGCGATCTGTTGCGGGCTGACGATGCGCCCTCCGGACATTTTCAGGAAACTCTCCTCGCTTTGCCCTGCAGCCGGCAAAACGCAACCCGGCGCGACACCGTTGACGCGCACTTGAGGCGCATAGGATTTCGCCATATTGCGAGTCATGTCGGTCAGGAAAACTTTGCTTTTTGTGTAAGCGGTGAAATGCGGCGGCGCTTGCGTGGCATCGAGCAGATTGACGATAACGCCGCGTTCTGTCTTTGCCATATGATCGCGAAACGCCTTGCTCAGCAAGCGCGGCGCATCGGCGTTCACCGCCCAATGACGCGTTCCGTCCGGGTCGGTGGCATCGGATTCAAAAAGACTGGCATTGTTGACCAGAACGTCGATCATGCCGATTTCCTCGGCCAGGGAAGGGATCAGGCTTTCGGTCAATTGCGCATTGGACAGATCGATTTCTGCCAATATGGCGTCTTGCCCCATTGCGTGAATTTCTTCGGCCAACGACTTCGCCGCTTCTGCCGAATGATTATAGTGCACGACAACATCCCAACCGTGCGCGGCGAGATCGAGCGCTATCGCCCGCCCGATGCGGTTCGCTGCTCCCGTAACAAGTGCCCAGCCTTTCATGATGCGTTGCCTTTCCTATCTGAGCTTCTGTTTCCTTTAATCAAGGCGGTGATGACCCCGTGCCAGGTGCGGATTTCCTGTTCCGTCATCGTCGCGCGTTGCAGCGTGTTTTGCAGATTGCGCGTAATCGTCGGGCGCATTTCGTCGGTCGAGAAAAATCCGCTTTCGTCCAGCGCGGTTTCCAGCCGCCGATAGAAATTCAGATAATCCTCGCGCGTCGCGGGGGTGCTTCCGCCCATATGAACAAAATCGTCGGGAGCGCGAGCCTTTGTTTCTTCCTGCGCCTGATACCATTCATAGCCGATCAGCAAAACCGATTGTGCCAGATTAAGCGACGAAAATTCGGGGTTCAGCGGAATGGTGATTTTGGCATTGGCGTGCACGATATAATCGTTGATAAGGCCGGTGCGTTCGCGCCCGAACATCACCGCGATTTTTTCGCCATTTTGCGCGCGGCTTATCATATCGGGGGTCGCGGCGCGCGGCGTCATAATGCGGTTGACCATATCGTGCGAGCGCGCGCTGGTCGCATAGATATAGTTCAAATCCGCAATCGCTTCTTCCAGCGTGGCAAAAACCTTGGCGTTTTCCAGAACTTCATCCGCGCCCGAAGACGCCGCCGCCATACGCTTCTGATGAATCTCTTCCAAAGGCCACGCATCGCGCGGATTGACCAGCCGCAGCTCGGTCAGTCCCGTATTCATCATCGCGCGCGCCGTCATGCCGATATTTTCGACCAGTTGCGGTTCGACCAGTAGGATCACAGGAGGCGTCAGGACAGGGGCGTTCATGGGCTCGTTCTTCGTCAATAAAAGGTTATCGCAACGCTGATAGACGCAAGCGCCCCGCTTGTCGATAGGTGTTATTTTAAAGGGGGATAAGCGCGAAACTGCTCTCCGCATTAACCATAAGGAATGTGAATGGTTTCAGGGAAGTATGGTAATGTTGGAAGATCGTGCTAAGTTTACGATGATTATCGCCATATTTTTAAAAGGGATGATTATGCTGCGCATAGGTAAAGACTTTCCCGGCGTTCAACAAGAAGTCACCGAAAGACAGGCTCTGCCCGATTCCAATGTTATCCATACCGCTACACTGTCGAATGGTGTTCGGGTGGCTATGCAAGCCCTTCCCGGCGAACCGATCACCAATATTCGAGTGCAGATCAAGGCCGGCTCGCGTCACGAAACAGAAGGTCAATTTCCCCGTGGGGTCGTGCATTACCGCGAACATATGGGGTTCAAAGGAGTCCGCGACATACAGGGAGAAATTTTTGATGCCGCGAAAGTCGTCAGCGCTTTCGGCGGTAATCTGAATGCCTCTACCGGATTCAGTCGCACCTGTTATTCGGCGAACGTGCCGGCAGAGGGAAATGCCGAGGCGATAACCGCGATTTCGGCAATGGTCTGCCGCCCCGTTGTGGACATAGACGATACCGACAGAGAAAGACTCAGGATTCGTTCAGAATGTATGGAAGACGGATTGGATCCGGACAGTCGGCTAAGTGATAATTTATTTTTGACCGCTTTCGACAACCACCCCGCGATGCATCCTATTCTTGGCACCGAAGAAACGATCCTGTCGATCCAGCCTTCCGATATCGAGCGCTTCCAACGGGAAAACTACACGGGTGCCAATACTGTCATCGCCATTACGGGCGATATCGATCCCGTCGCGACTTTGGAGCAGTTGAAAGAACAATTCACCCTGCCGTCGGGCCAGAAAATCAACGATGTTGCCCCACCCTATATAGGGGGCCTGAGTACGGTCGCCGAACGAGTCAGGGGAACCCGGATCAAGCTGGCTTTCCATTACGACGGCAAGGATCAGGATTTGCGTTGCACCAACGTCATGCTCGCCGATTTGCTGACTGAGGATGACAATAGCCTTCTGTATAAGGAGATGTGCGTCAAACTGGGGATCTACAGCGTTTTCTGCAGTAATTATGCGAGCGACAATCTTTTGATTATTTCATTTAAAACCTTTCCTGAAACACTGGGGGCGTGCCTTGAATCCCTTCGCGATACGTTGAAGGGGTTGAGGGAATCCGTCGATCCCGATCTTCTGGCCGAGAAAATCCTGGCTTCCAAAAGCTATGAGAAATCCGCGATGCGAAGCCCGGAACGGGATGCGAACGCTATGGCGACTGCTTTGTTACACGACGGCGTTGTTCCGGCCAAAGATGATTTTTACCACAAATATCAAGCCGTGACGCAAGAAAGGATCAAGGCCGCAGTTGAAAAATTGCTGCAGTCGCCGCCTACGCTTGTCGCCAGCGGTGATGTCAGTACCGTGCCCAGTTACGATAAGCTTTGCGAGATGTTTGCTCTCGATAAAACGCCGGCAGCTCCTGCGCTGTCTTGCGCTTCTGTCTCCACCGCGAATGTGCCGCAACAGGGTTAGCCGCGCCGCCATGTGGTGCCGCCTGCGCTGTCTTCCAGAATAACGCCTTGGGCCGCCAGCGCGCCGCGGATGCGGTCGGATTCGGCATAATTCTTGGCTTTGCGCGCGGCGAGGCGCGCGGCGATTTGGGCTTCGATATCGGTATCCGTCGGGCCGGACTGGTTGGCGGTTTGCCAACGGAGCCACGCTTCGGGGTCTTGTTGCAACAAGCCCAAAGCCGCGCCCGCCGCCAGCAATTGCGATTTGATCGCGCGGGGATTATCGGTGCGATAGAGTTCGGCGGCCAGCCGATCAATTTCCGCGATTGCCAAGGGCGTGTTGAGATCGTCCATCAGCGCAGCTTCAACGGCTTCCGGCGGGGGTACGGTATCGGTTTGCACGGACGCGGTCGCGCGCAGGGCGATATAAAAACGGTCGAGTTTCGATTTCGCCTGAAACAGGGAATTTTGCGAAAAATCCAAAGGCTGCCGGTAATGCCCGGAAAGCAAGGCCAAGCGTAACGCTTCGCCGGGAGCCACCGCCAGCAATTCGCGCACGGTGAAGAAATTCTTCAGCGATTTCGACATTTTATCGTTGGCGAAAGTCAAAAAACCGTTATGCATCCAATAATTCGCCAAAGGCGCGTTGTCATGCGCGCAACGGCTTTGAGCGATTTCGTTTTCGTGATGCGGGAATATAAGATCAAGGCCGCCGCCGTGAATATCGAAGGTTGCGCCCAAATGCGTTTCCGCCATTGCCGAACATTCGATATGCCAGCCCGGACGCCCACGGCCCCACGGACTGTCCCAGCCCACTTGTTCGGGCAAGCTGGGCTTCCACAAGACGAAATCGGTCGCGTCTTTTTTGAAAGGTGCGACTTCGACCCGCGCGCCCGTCACCAATTCGTCGCGCGAACGGCGCGACAACTCGCCGTAATTCTTCATCGACGGCACGTTGAACAACACGTGTCCCTGAACTTCATAGGCGTGACCCTTGGCGATCAGGGCCGCGATCATCGCGATCATTTGCGGAATATGCTGGGTGCAGCGCGGCTCGATATCGGGCGGCAAGGCGTTCAATGCGCCCATATCGTCGTGGAAAGCCTTTATCGTACGCGAGGTAATCACGTCGATCGTCTCGCCGCTTTCCTTGGCGCGGGCCATAATCTTGTCATCAACATCGGTGATGTTGCGCACATAAGTCGCATGCGGATAATGCCGTTTCAATAAACGGTACAGCACATCGAACACCACCACGGGCCGCGCATTGCCCAGATGAGCCAGATCATAAACCGTCGGCCCGCACACATACATGCGAACATTATTCGCATCAATCGGTTCGAACTTTTCTTTCTGGCGGGAGAGGGTGTTGTGGAGGTGAAGCATGATTATTTTTTTACCGTGAGACATTGGTTCATATCTTTACCCGGAACTCCCACCGCTTTGCCAATAATTTTTGCGGGAACCCCGGCGACAGTCGTATGTGCGGGCACATTTTCCAGTACGACGCTGCCCGCCGCGACTTTGGCGCCTTTGCCGATCTTGATGTTGCCGAGCACGTGGCATCCGGTGCCCAGCAAAACGCAATCGCCGATTTTCGGATGCCGGTCGCCGCTTTGTTTGCCCGTGCCGCCCAAAGTCACGCCGTGCAGCATCGAGACGTTATTGCCTACAACGGTAGTCTCCCCGATCACGATGCCCGTCGCGTGATCCAGCATAACGCCGTGGCCGATTTTGGCTGCCGGGTGAATATCGACGGAAATAACTTCCGCGACGCGGTTTTGCAGATGATAGGCCAAAGCCTCGCGTTTCTGATGCCACAAATAATGCGCGACGCGATAGGCCTGCAACCCGTGAAACCCTTTCAGATACAAAAAAGCCAGTGCTGCGGTTCGCGCCGCCGGATCGCGGTCGAGGATCGCCGCCAGATCGAGAAGCGCATAACGTATCAGGTTGCGGTCGCTTTTATAGGCCTGCGTAAAAAGCCCCCAAAGTTCCAGCGCGCCCAAATCCGGCGCGGCCAGTTTGTTGGCAAGCACATAGCCCAAAGCATCGGAAAATTTTGCGTGCCCGAGGATCGAGGCGTGCAGAAACCCTGCCAATAACGGTTCCTGCTTTTTCTGCGCCGCCGCCTCGCGCTGCAAGCGCGGCCAAAGCATGTCGAGGCTGGATTTTTCCGAAGCCATTTTAGGCCACCTTGCCAGCCAATAAATCGCGGGCGCGTTTTTCGCCGATCAAAGGCAGCAAAAATTTCATTTCCGGCCCGTGACCAAAAGCCGTCAGCGCCAGCCGCAACGGCATGAACAACTCTTTGCCCTTGCGCCCTGTTTTAACCTTCAACGCATCCGTCCAGGTCGCCCAGGTTTGGTTATCCCAAGGGGCGGGGGGCAGGGCCTCTGCCGCCTCGATCAAAAACGCGGCATCTTTGATAGCGGGGGTTACGGGCCCCTGCGCCACCTGCCACCATTGCCGCACATCGCCCAATGTCACGATATTGGCGCGAACAAAATTCCAGAAAGCCTCGTCAACAGCGCCCATCCCCAGCTTCGCGAGCCTGTCGCGCACATCGGCATAAGGAGTCAGATGCAAAATCTTGGCGTTCAGCGCTTTCAATTCTTCCAAATCGAATTTCGGCGTCGAATGCGAAATTTTGTTAAGGTCGAATTCCTGCGCCAGCTCATCCAAAGTCAAACGCGGCGCGATTGGATCCGACGTGCCGAGCTTGGCGAGCAGGGCGTTAATCGCCATAGGCTCGATCATCATTTCATCACGCATGCTGGCAATCGACAAAGTGCCCAAGCGTTTGCTCATTTCGACGCCGTTGGCGCTGACGATCAACGGGAAATGCGCGAAAATCGGCGCGGCCGCTTTGGTGATCGCTTCCCAAATCTGAATCTGAACGGCGGTGTTCGTCACATGATCTTCGCCGCGAATGATGTGCGTGGTCGCGTCGTCGATATCGTCGACCACGGAACAAAAAGTATAAAGCGGCACGCCGTCTTCGCGCACCAGAACCGGATCGGAAAGCGACGAAGCGGGGAATGTCTTGCGGCCCTGAACCAGATCGTCCCACACTACATCGGTATGGTTCAGCTTGAACCGCCAATGCGGCGTGCGCCCCTGCGCCGCAAGCGCTGCGCGGTCGCTGTCCGATAATTTTAACGCGCTGCGATCATAAACGGGAGGCAAACCGCGCCCCAACTGCGTCTTGCGCTTCAAATCCAGTTCCGACTGCGTTTCATAGCAAGGATAAACGCGCCCTGATTTTTTCAACTGATCCAAAATTTCGGTATAACGCGGCAGCCGTTCCGATTGCCTGCCGAAATTCGTCCAGACCAGCCCCAGCCAGGTCAGGTCGCGCCTGATCGCATCGGCAAAGGCTTCGGTCGAGCGCACGCTGTCGGTATCGTCCAGCCGCAACATAAACGTGCCGTTCTTTTTGCGCGCAAACAGATAGTTGAATAATGCCGCGCGAATATTGCCGATATGCAGCAATCCGGTGGGCGAGGGCGCGATGCGAACATTGACGGTCATGGGGGACTCTGACTTTCGTAACAGTCCTTTGTTTTAGCACGATTTTTGGTGATGCCAACTGCTATCTGTGGACTGTGTTCCCTCCCCCTCGCGGGGAGGGTTCGGGAGGGGGGCGTTCCACAAGAGTAATTTTTGCCAATTATGCTAGATTTTGTCGCAGGGCTAATGCCAAAACATCCCTTAATTGCCAAGTGACGCCCCGGTTGCGCTCCCCCCTCCCTAACCC
>JBAVWC010000141.1:0-8796 GCA_049697595.1 Alphaproteobacteria bacterium | reverse complement strand
GCTTTGTAATAACCGGGTTCGTTTGACACGACCATTCCGGGTCTTAGTGGCGTTTTGTTAGCCTTTGAAATTCCTTGCGGGCCTTCGTGGACGCCGAGATAGGAGCCGACTCCGTGGCCTGTGCCGTGGCCGTAGTCGAGGCCGACATCCCACAGATGCCGGCGCGCGAGGGCGTCGAGTTCTGCGCCCGTTGTGCCTTCGGGGAAACGGATGGCGGCGAGCGCGATGTGGCCTTTGAGGACGCGCGTGAATCTGTCGCGCATTTCAGGGGTGGGATCGCCGAGCACGACAGTGCGCGTTACATCCGTGGTGCCGTCGAGATATTGGCCGCCGCTGTCGAGAAGCAATATCTGCCCCGCTTTCAGTGGCGCATCGGTTGCGGAGGTGACGCGATAATGCACGATTGCGCCGTGTTCGCCGACGCCGGAGATCGTGTCGAAGCTGGGGCCGCGATAATTGTTATTTTCCTCGCGGAAGGTGGCGAGTTTGTGATCGACGCTCATTTCCGTGAGATGGTTCTTATCCCAGCTTTGGTCGAGCCACGAGAAAAAACGCACCAGCGCTGCCCCGTCGCGGCGATGCGCTGCGCGCATGCCGTCGATTTCGACCGCGTTTTTGATCGCTTTGGGAAGTTCGCAGGGGTCGGTGCCGAATTCGATTTTGCCGTTCGCGGCGCGCAGACGCTCGGTGATCCAGCTCGCCGCATGTGCGGGGTCGAGGAGGATTGGTTTGCCCTGCTGCGCAAGTTTGTCGAGCGCGGCGGGGAAAAGGTCGGGGGATTGGATTGTAACCTGCGGGCCTAAATGAGCGGGCAAGGCTTGCGTGACTTTGCGCGCATCGACAAACCATTGCACGGTTACATCGTCGTGCAGAATGGCGCGGCTTAGCGGCAAGGGCGTATTGGCGACATCGCCGCCGCGCACGTTCAACAGCCATGCGAGGGAAGTTGGGTTTGTGATGACAACGGCGGCGATATTTTTCTTTTTCAGGTCTTCGGCGATTGCCGTTCGTTTATCAAGCGAGGATTGTCCGGCATAAGCGATTTCGTGCGGGTAGATAGGTTCCATCGGAAGCGCGGGGCGGTTTGTCCACACGATGTCGAGAAGGTTGCGCGCGACGGGGGCGGCCTCGGCACCCGGTATGGCTAGAGATTTTTTTAAATTCTCGACACCCTCGGCGGAATGAAGCCACGGGTCGTAACCCAGCTTCGCGCCTTTGGCCATATTTTCTTCGATCCATACCGACGGCGTTTTGTCCGCGCTGTTGAAAATGGCGAACAGATCCTGTGGCACTTGTTGCGCGGCTTGCAGCGTGTAGCGGCTGTCGGTGAAAAAGGCGGCTTTGTCTTTCAGCACGACGATGTATCCTGCCGAGCCGGTGAAGCCGGACAGAAACGCGACGCGTTGGGCGCAAGGCGGCACATATTCGCTTTGATATTCGTCGGCCATTGGGACGATGAAACCGTCCAATCCGGCGGTGGCGATTTCGGTGCGAAGGGCGGAAAGGCGAAGGGCGATTTCGGGGTTTGTCATGTGAATCCTCGCAACAGGGACGTTGGAGCCGCTATCATGCCCTTTGCGGGCGGGTTAAGGCAAGGACAGACCATTCGCCGATCTTCATGTGCTTGATCAGGGCCAAACCCTGCATTCTGTGCGCCGCAATGACCATATTGGCTTGGGTCGTTAGCAAGCCGGAAAGAATGGCCATACCGCCCGGGCGCAGGTTTTTTTTCAAATCCTTGGCCATTTGGCTTAAAGGCCGCGCGAAGATATTGGCCATAATCAGGTCGTAGGGGGCCGCGTGGCGAATGACGGGCGCGACATAACCACGGCTGCGCATGACGCGGATTTTCTCGCCCAGCCCGTTGGCGCGCGCGTTGTTCAAAGCGATTTGCACGGAATCCGGGTCGAGATCGACGGCAACCGCCCTGCCCCGCGCGCCCTGCACGCATGCCATTGCGAGGATGCCGGAGCCGCAACCGATATCGACCATAGAGCGCGGACGGAATCCGTTTTTCAGGATTTTGTCGAGCATCAGCAAGCAACCGCGCGTGGTTGGATGTTCTCCGGTACCGAAGGCGTTTGTCGCGTCGATTTGCAGGGCGAATAGACGATTGGGGACTTTGTTCCGGTGCAGCGCGCCGTGGACTGTCCAGCGCGCGATTTGCAGAGGCGGGAAATCGGAGGCGACTTTTTTCAGCCAGTCGAGGCGCGGAGCCTGACGGAGCGTGAATTTCGGCGAGGCGATGTCGAACACGGCGGACAGAATGTCCAGCTTTGCCGCCATTTCGGATTGCACGGGTTCGACATCATAAATCGCTTCGACCTGCGCATGAGCCTGTCGCGGTGGGGCTAGGACGGTGACGGCAACGGCATCCTCGCCCAAGGCGTCGGCGATGAATTCGGCGGCCTGCGCGGGGAGTGTGATGTTGAGGAGCCAGAGGGGGAAGTGCAGGCGCATGAGCAACTCTTAAAATCAAACTATCCTTAGATATAGCATCACGGAGTGTATTTTATTGTTATCAAGCGCTGTCCATTTAGGTTATTGCCCGCAAATAACAATAGATCACCATTTGACGAATTTTCTATCCAGCCGAAGCCCGCGCATTGCGACATCCCTTTGTCAGCAGCAACCTTACTGGATTCATATGTATTACTATTATTGTTTAGATGAACGATCACTTGAGCAGCATCGGCATTACACCCCGCCACAAAGTATTCACCACTCTTACTTAGAAAAACATCACCCACCGTTTCGTTAAGCTCAGGAATCTTATATTCATCAGCCTTAATAATTTTAAGATTTGCATCCAATCTATTCACACGCATTCCTCCATCATAGGCATTAGCAGAAAGAATGGCACCCACCGCCTGCAACGGAGATAATTTTAATATGGAATCTGGAACATGAGGCCGGAAATGTTCAGCCAATGAAAACCCACCCGAGAGAGGGAAAACAAAAGCTTGATCAACGTCTTCAGCAATCAGCTGATGTGTTTCATTCCCTTTTTGATCCAACTCAAAAGCTATCATTTTAGGACGCAGTGACGACAGCCCCGCGCTCCGATTGTCTTTATCAGGAACATTTTTGCCATCCACCTGTTTCATCTTTAATCCATCAACAATCGTTGCCCAGACGATCATTCCTGAAGGGGAAACGGTTATATCTTTACAATTGCTCTGATCTCTTGGGCGAAAATGTAATTGAGTTACTTCATTATCCACATCTTCGGCAAAAGTCTTTTCCCATAATAAATTTCCTTCTTTGTCTGTCTTTTCAATCCAAGGCACGGTAATAAGTGTTTTGCCGGATTTTGCAGAAGAGTCACCGTAAGAAACATTGTTCCACCCGGTAAATATGAGGCCATCACTTACATCGACCCCACAATTTATATTATGTTCTTGTATAGTTGACAGACGGCTTTGTTTAAGTGGATTTCCAGTAGAATCCATTTTGAGTAAATACTGATATCCAGCCTGATTTTCGAGTTCATAAGGTTTATATGTCCTTGCTAGTTGAGCCGCCCGCGCCTCTTCTCGAATATCCCTACTATATGCATACCCTATACCCCACACCCCTCCATCAGATGAATCAAATGCAAAATAGCCCGAATATACCGGCCATTTCTGGTCAATTTTTTTTATCCACTCCACATTTCCTGCGGAACCAATCTTTAAGAAAAGTGAGTGTGACGGGTCCGTAGAACCAGCCAAAATGAATCCTCCATCATGTGATAAGTTGAAACCCTTAATCTTTAGTCCGTCTACATTTGATCCATCCGCAGCACTCGGATCCCAAGGGAAAATCATTTGGGTTTGCTCAATGGTAAACCCAGAAGCCCAGCATAAGGCAGGCAACATCTGGAAAAAGACTGTTGCTAAGAAAATCCCTTTGAGTGTTGTATTCATTACGCTCCCCCCTTTTTAAGCCCACGAAGTTAGTGCCCGCTATCTCTTTTTCTCTTTATCCTCAAACGGATTGTCACTTTTCTTTAACTGCCACCTTATGGGGACGCCTTCTAGTTTGAAGGTTTCGCGGAGGCCGTGGGTTAGGAAGCGTTGGTAGCTTTCGGGCAGGCCGGTGTTGTTGACCCAAAGTGAGAAAGTCGGTGGGCGGCTTTTGACTTGGGTCATGTAGCGCAGTTTGATGCGGCGGCCTGCGGAAATGGGCGGAGGGTGGTTGGCTTCCATGTCTTCGAGCCAGCGGTTGAGCTTGCCGGTCGAGACGCGAATGTTCCATGTTTCGTACATGCGCATCGTTTCGCGCATGAGTTTGTCGAGGCCGTCGCCTTTGAGCGCGGAAATCGGAACCAGTGGCAGGCCGGAAACTTGGGCCAAAGATTCTTCGGCGCGTTCGCGGATTTGTTTGGTGGTGGTTTTTTTATCTTTGATCAAATCCCATTTATTGAGCGCGACGACCAGAGCGCGGCCCTCTTCGACAACGTGGCGGGCGATGACAAGTTCTTGTTTATCGAAAGGCTGCGTCGAGTCCAGCACCAGAATAACCACATGCGCCAAACGTATCGCGCGCAGGGATTCCTGAACGCTCATGCGCTCCAGCGTTTCCACCACACGCACGCGGCGGCGCATGCCTGCGGTATCGACCAGACGCACAGGCATGCCGTTATATTGCCACGCGATTGGAACGGCATCGCGGGTCAGGCCCGGTTCCGGCCCTGTCAGCATTCTTTCTTCGCCGATCAGGTGATTGATGAGCGTCGATTTTCCGGCATTCGGGCGACCGACGACGGCGATGATGAGGTGTTTTTCTTCTTCCGACGAAGTGGCTTCCTCGACATCTTCTTCGGGAATATATTTTGACACTGCCTCGTGGACATCCATCAAGCCATCGCCGTGCGAGGCGGAGATGGGGATTGGTTCACCGAAGCCGAGCGAGACGGTTTCTTCCATTGCCGCAGGCAAAATCGCGCCGTCGCATTTATTGGCGATCAAAATAATCGGCTTGCCGGTTTTGCGGAGTTCGCGGGCGATTGTCGTGTCGGCTGATGTTACGCCTTCGCGGGCATCGACGACCAGAAGTATGACATGCGCTTTGTCGAGCGCGAGTTTGGTTTGTTGCGCGGTGCGGGCGGCAATCGTTCCTTTGGTGCGAACGTCTTCGAGCCCTGCGGTGTCGAGGACGCGGAATCTGAGATCGAACAAATGCCCGTCGCCTTCGCGCCAGTCGCGCGTGACGCCGGGTTCGTCATTGACGATCGCCATTTTCTTGCCGACGAGTCGGTTGAACAAGGTCGATTTGCCCACATTGGGGCGTCCGGCTATGGCGATTGTGAATGTCATTTTTACTGTCTCTGTTCTTTTAAAGTAACTCCTATAGGGACTTTGTGAGCAGAAAGATTGGGTTTTACTCCAAACTAGGCCCCCTCACCCGCAAAAACTAAGACTTGCCAAGGGGCAAGCCTAAGTTTTTGCCCCCTCTCCCTCGAGAGGGAGAGGGAGACTCTTAGCGCAACGCGACGAGCTTGCCGTTATCGGTCACCACATACATCGTGTGATCGGCGATAATGGGAGACAGGTAAATCGGGTCGCCTATGTCGATTGTGTCAATCAGTGCGCCGTCGTTGATCGCGAAGCTGGCCAGATGTCCTTGGGAATTGACCATCCACAATCTTTCACCCGCAAGCAGAGGGCCTGTCCAAACGACGTGATCGGAATCCTTGTCGGTTGGGTCGGAGAGTTTGGGTAAGGCCTGAACCCACATCGGGCGGCCATTGTCGCGCGCGAGCGCCATTAACTGACCCTCGCCGCCATAAACGAAAACGGCGTCGCCGGAAACAATCGGCGTATCGATGCCGCCGATATCGCTTTCCCACACGCGGTCACCGCTTCTTTGGTCGATTGAGGCTATGCGTCCGCTGTGGCTGATCGCATACAAATGTCCGGCGACGAGAACGGGCAAGCCGCGAATATCGGCGATTGCGGGCAAGGCCCCCACTTGCGTCGGCGTGGCGAGCGAATAGCTCCACGAGGAACGGCCATTCTGAATGCGCAAATCGAAAATTTCGCCGGAGTTATAGGCGACGATAACGCTGTCGCCTTCGACAACCGGACTCGCAGCACCCATCAAAGTCGCGCTTTCGGTAATGCCGGAATGATGCCACAGAACGTCGCCCGTTTTGGCGTCCAGTGCATTGAGTTGATCGTCGATGCTAAGGACATAGACGCGGTTATCGGCAACCGTCGGCGCGGCGCGCATAGGGTTGCGCAAGGCCTTGCGCCATTTCACGGTACCCGTTTTGGCATCGAGCGCGAATACATTGCCGAAGCCGGTTGTGGCGTAGAGCGTTTCTCCATCCACGGCTAGGCCGCCGCCGATTGCTTGCTCGCTGTCTTTGGGGGTTGTGTCGAATTCCCATTTGATGTCGCCCGTCTTGGCGTTCAGCGCATGCACAAGGCCGCGCGCGTCCATCGTATAAATGGTGTCGTGATCGATAACCGGATGCGCGAGAAGCTTGAAATTCGAGCCTGAGCCTTCGCCGATGCTTTGTTTCCAGATAATCTTTGGTTTCGCCGCGAATTCGGTATAGGGCATCGCGTGGTCGCTGTCATAGCCGGTTTGCGGCCACGACAGATTGACGATCATGCGCGGCAAGGACGGCGTATTGGATTTCAAATCCTTGTCTGCCTCCAGAGTCTTGGCCTGCTCCATCACGGGGATGCGCGTGCCCTTGATCGTCGAGCCAATTTTGTTGTTATCGTCGCCGCACGCGGCAAGCACCACGAGCGTCGAGAGCAGGACAATACGGGCAAGGTTGGTTCTGGTCATCGCGATACCTTAATCAGTTCAGGCTGCGCAAAATATCGGTGGCTCGCGCCCCGATGCTTTGTGGCGCGCGGGCGTCTTGCGACAGGTCGGCAAAGATTTGCCGGGCTTTGGCTTTGTCTCCGGCGCGAAGGGCGAGATAGCCTTGCGCTTCCAAAGCCGAGAAACGCCACGGGGCGAGTTCTTCGGTCAATGGTTGCAAACGCGCGGAAAGCATTGTGGGATCGCCGTTATCCATTTGCGTTTGGACGGAAAGCAGATCGCCTAATTGGCGGAAAGCGGGGTCGGCTTTGCTGTCTTGGGCGACAGCGTCGAAGAACCCTATCGCTTTGATCTTGTCGTTCTGATCGACAGCCAAAGCGCCTGCGCGAAGGAGGGCGAAATCGCCCTGATGCGTGCCGGGATTCTCGTCGGCAAATTTTTGCAGCAACTCTATGCCTTTAGCGGCGTCTGTGTCGGACTTGCTGGCATCCATCAGGCCGGAGGTCAGGCGTTCGTTACGCTCTGTGTTCCACGAACGATAAGCGGTCGATCCGGCGGTCGCCAGAACGATGCCCAGCGCCACGACGACGACCCAGATTCCGTATTTCTTCCACAGCGCCTCGAGCTTTTGGCGTTCGAGATCGGCTTGGACTTCTGCAAAGAGATTGTGTTCGGTCATAGTGCCTTGGTGTGTAAGGACGAAACGATCGCGGGTTTGAACATAAGGTCTTGTTCTCGATAGCACAAGAGCGGTAATAATGACTTCCTCATTCTCACTATTGAACCGCGCCCCCGCATAGTATGTCCCTCTCCCCCCACACATGGACGCCTCTTAACCGCCGCCGCTGGGCCAATTTTAAGGCCAATAAGCGCGGATTCTGGTCTTTGTGGATATTTCTGGTGCTGTTTGGGGTGACTTTGGGTGCGGAATTCGTCGCCAATGACAATCCGTTGCTGGTCAAATTCGACGGACATTATTACATGCCGGTTTTTGAGAGTTACCCCGAAACCACATTCGGCGGGGAATTCGAGACGGAAACCCGTTACCGCGATCCCTACGTTAAGAAGCTGATTGATGAGAAAGGCTGGATGATCTGGCCGCTGATTCCCTATTCCTATAATACGATCAATTACGATCTGGCAGAACCCGCGCCCTCGCCGCCCTCGCGCGATAATTGGCTGGGTACGGACGATCAGGGGCGCGATGTGCTGGCGCGCATTATATACGGGTTTCGTATTTCGGTTTTGTTCGGACTGATTTTGACCGTTCTTTCTTCGGTCGTCGGCGTTACGGCGGGTGCCGTTCAGGGCTATTTCGGCGGGATGACCGACTTGCTGATGCAACGCTTTATCGAGATCTGGGGCGGTTTGCCGGAAATTTTTCTTCTCATCATTCTGGCGAGTCTTATTCATCCTACTTTCTGGACGTTATTGATACTCATGCTCATCTTGGACTGGATGTCGCTGGTGTCCGTTGTGCGTGCTGAATTTCTGCGTGCGCGGAATCTGGATTATGTGCGTGCGGCGAAAGCGTTGGGGGCACGAGATTCTGTTATCATTTTTAAATATATGCTGCCAAACGCTATGGTTGCGTCGCTCACTAGGATTCCTTTTGTCCTTACGCACGCGATTACGACATTAACGACATTGGATTTCCTTGGCCTAGGTCTGCCCGTCGGTTCGCCCTCGCTTGGAGAGTTGGTCAATGAGGGTAAGTCCAATTTGCAGGCTCCGTGGTTGGGATTTACCTCGTTTTTTATTATGGCGATTATGCTCTCCCTGCTCGTCTTTGTGAGCGAAGGCGTCCGCGATGCCTTTGATCCGCGCAAGATACCAAGGGGCGAGTCATGACATTGCTTGCCGTCGAAAATCTGGGCATCAGCTTTGGGCATCGCGATCAGACGATCTCGGTCGTGCGCGGAGTGTCTTTTTCTATCGAACGCGGCGAGACAGTTGCGCTGGTCGGAGAATCTGGTTCAGGAAAATCCATTACCGCATTGTCTTTGCTGCAGCTTTTGCCCTACCCTAATG
>JBAVWC010000140.1:0-1624 GCA_049697595.1 Alphaproteobacteria bacterium | reverse complement strand
GCGACCAAAGTGGCCGTAGGCGGCGGTCTTTGAGTAGATTGGCTTCATGAGTCCAAGCTGCTGGACAATGACACCCGGTCGGAGGTCAAAGTTGTTCTTGATAATCTCGATAATGTCGGATGAGGACTTTGCGGACGTTCCGTACGTATCGACAAAGATCGAGAGCGGCTCGGCGATACCGATGGCGTACGAGAGCTGGATCAGACAGCGACGGCAAACCTTGGCAGCAACCAAAGACTTTGCGATCCAGCGAGCAGTGTAGGCAGCAGATCGGTCGACCTTTGACCAGTCCTTGCCAGAGAAAGCACCACCACCATGCGCAGCCCAGCCACCATAGGTATCAACGATAATCTTGCGGCCGGTAAGGCCAGCATCACCCTGCGGTCCACCAATCAAAAAGAGACCAGACGGGTTCAAGTGGTAAACGGTATTGATGAGGTATTCCGCGGGAATGACTGCCTGGTGGAGCCGGCGAGAGGGATTAATAAAAAAGGATCGAGGGAGAGGCACAGTAAACACGCCAATTTACCTGGATGACGTGTTCCATGAGTTCATGGCGGATCTGGTCGTTGGTGATGCCCGGGGCATGCTGGGTAGAGATGACAACAGTGTCGACACGCAGCGGAATCATGGCGCCATCGTCGTTCTTGTACTCGACGGTGACCTGCGTCTTGGAGTCTGGGCGCAGCCAAGAGAGGACACCGTTGCGGCGGAGATCAGCCATACGCTTGTTGAGCTTGTGGGCAAGCATGATGCTGAGCGGCATGAGCTCTTCAGTTTCGTCGGTAGCATAGCCGAACATGATACCCTGGTCACCCGCACCAATGTCTTCGATGCGGCTGCCGTGCTGGACGAGGCCCTGGGCGATATCGGGCGACTGCTGCTCGATGGCCACGAGGACATTGCAGGTCTTGTAGTCGAAGCCCTTGTCAGAGTGATCGTAGCCGATGCGCTGGACCGTGCTCCGGACGATCTTTTGGAAGTCGACGTTGGCCTTTGTGGTGATTTCACCGAGGACCATGATCATTCCGGTTTTTGTCGCCGTTTCGCATGCAACCTTGGACATGGGGTCTTCCGCAAGGCAGGCATCAAGAATAGCGTCGGAGATCTGATCGCAGATCTTGTCCGGGTGACCCTCGCCGACGGATTCGGAAGTGAAAAGAAAAGTTTCGCCGCGAGACATATTCGGCATGGCTAGCTAGAAGACCGGTACAAGACTGTGTGGCGTGACCTTGCACGGCGGTGCGAGTACCTGTTTTTGGTTCGTGGAAAAGGGGCAAAAGAGGGCGACCCGGCTGATACTCGGATTATCTCAACTTTAAAGCCACTTTTGCGGTCACATTATACGTAAATAAACCCTGAATTTTGTCGCATATTCAACCAATCGGCGCGCGTCGCAAATCGTTACAAAATCCTGCCCTGAGCACGTTTCCTTGACGGACCAATAAGCGCCAAGATTTGACCGATTTTTCAAGCCACACCTTGAAACCCTTTTTCGTTCAGTATCATTGGCTGGAATTCCGACGCCATAACCTCTGCTATATGGTGCCGAACCTCTAAAGGCGACACTTTTCTGTCTGACTGCCATCCATCTGTTACCCCTGAAAATCGTCGAGTATACTTC
>JBAVWC010000139.1:0-9256 GCA_049697595.1 Alphaproteobacteria bacterium | reverse complement strand
TTCATACCTCGTGCTTCGTTCATACATGAAATTAGTCTCTGGATTTCTATTGAGGTTATCCAGGTATCTTTTATATTCGATTGACCCGCCAAAATGCTGGCCCCGAACGACTTCTGTTGCGGCTTTTTTATGAAAATCATCAAAAAATTTAAAATGCAACAAAGCGCTGGTTACGCTTGAAAGCGGCGGATGATTTACGAGTGTATGTTCTGACGATGCATTGCCAAGCTTCCATTTGACTAAAGGCACCTTATATAGAATAGGGGGGCTCTGAAAATACAATCGAAGTCGGGAAAGACCTGCTCGCGCACATAAAATTCCAAGCTTCGTGTAAATGCGCATCTTCCATTGCATCCAAACCGTCCTTTTGTTCCACGCGGAATAGAAGACGCGCAGACGAGGGCCACCAATGGGTTCGGTCGGCGGATAAGGTTTTGGCGAGAATGGCAGACAAGGTCGGCTCAAAAAAGAATAGTCTTTATCGAAATAAGGGCAGATATCGGTAAAAGATTTTGCCGGAACGCAAACAGCATTTGCCATATTGCCTTCCGCATACATGTCGAGCAGAAAGCTTTGCACCGCTTCGCATTTTTCCTGATCGAGATAACGGCAGAAATCAGCCAATTTGACGGTTTCGCAATGCGGGTAAACAAAAAGCTCATCCGCGTCAACAATCAAACACCAATGCCCCGCGCCGAAAGTATCAAGGAGAGTGTTCTGCCATGAAACTTTTCCTTGAGAAAAGGAGTTTGTCGTATGAAAAACATGACAGTCTTCTTGTTCCAGCAAAAATCGTTCCGTGCCATCCGTGGAGGCGTTATCTACGAAGAAAAATCGGCTAACGCCTAGCCGTCGGTAATAATCAAAAAAATGTGGCAGCCGCGCCAATTCGTTGCGAACCGTCGCAAAGAGCCGTATCTCTGCAAAGTCGTCGGAGATATTTCGATTATCGCAACGTGATAGAACGTGAACTTTGATGTTCTTTTTCATGTGCATGCTTTTATTAATGGTTCAATCATAAAATAATTTCTCATAACTTACAGCGGCTTTATCAACAGAAAAATAATGGCCGCGCTGTCTTAGTAAATCACGATCATGACGAGCCTCAAGCGTCTTAACAATAGCTTCGGCCATCATTTGCGGATCTTTGAGCGGAACAAGAATGCCATAGCGGCCATTCTCTAAAACTTCTGCCGGTCCTCCGCAATCCGTGCTGACAACTGGCGTACCACAAGCCAGTGCTTCGATAAGGACGGCAGATAAAGCTTCGGTTATCGAAGATAGAACTAGAAGGTCAGCCGAACGGAGCCACGGGAAAACATTGCTTCTGAATCCGGAAAGTTCGACGCAGTCTTGAAGGCTATGCCGTGCAATCGCTGCCTCAATGTTTTTACGTTCCGGCCCATCGCCCAAAATAATCAGCCGAGCATCTTTTTTAGACCGGACTATCGCGAATGCTTCAATAAGAGTTATGAAATCTTTTTCGGGCACCAATCGCCCTATGGCTAAAACAACCGGTTTGTCGTGTTCTAGCAACCATTGTTGATCTGGATCCCCCTGTGTCAATTGTTCAAAATCGTATGGGATAACAGGGTTGTAAATAACATCAATCTTCTGTTGCGGAATGTGCGCGATGATACTTGTCTCTACGGCCACGGCATGAGACACGGTAACAACTTTATCCGCCCTCCGGTATAATAATGGCGTGAGGACGGAGCCCATTACCTTGTCAATAGAGCTGCAGTTGGATAAATCACAAGATAAGAAAGCGTGGCTTACTAAAATGAGTCGCGTTTGGACTCTTGCTATTGCGCGTGCAATGACGGCTGCCAGATTGGCGCGTAATAGATTCGATATCAAAATATCGGGCTTACGCTCTTTAAGAAATTTCGCCATTGCAAAAAGACCGCGAAATGTTCTTGGTTCATTTAGGTTGAAAACCTCGAAGTCTTTTCGAATAAGGGATGAAAGTTCGCCGCCTTCCTGGCCTATGACAAAATTGACCTTATGGCCTCGCTTCCGCAAACCCAAGGCAAGCCTATACATAGCCCATTCAACGCCGCCGCAGTGGAAAGAGTTTACATAAATGGCTACGCTTTTGACTTTGTGCATGGCTTTTTCGAATAAACAAAATTATGGGTTAAGGGGTGAAGCATAATAACTTTAAAAAATAGGCCTATCCAGCATTTTGACAACATGCGCGTTCCGCTTCAACACGCATTGGCGTATATTCCTCGAACATAAAGCCGCATAAACCTGACAGCATTCCTGATCCAAACGCCACTGAACGCAATGCGTAAACAATCTCCCGCTTTCCAAATAGCGCGCTGAAAGGGAGTAAGCACAGGCCTTGCACGATACGCCCGAGGCCTTTTATGGCTCTCATGATAAGCTTGCTCGGCGCAGCCCCAACAATGCGTTCACATTGTGCCAAGTTATTGCCGACCCGGAATCGTCTGCGTATGAGCCACGCGACGGTTGCCCTGTTAGGTGAAACATATTCATCCGCAAAAGCTTTTGCGGCCCAGACAATTTTTGCCTGAAATTGCTTTTTTGCTTGCATGAAATAAAGGCTGTCAGCACCGCCCGTAAGGCCCAGGCCAGGATCGAATCTAAGGCCGGTGCGCCGCAAGAATGCGCATGTGACCAGCATATTGCCCGAACCAGCCGATGGCGGTTCTTGCGCATCAGGAAAATCAGGCGTCGCAAAAAACTGGCCTTTGCGAACCCATGCAGGCGCATCTAAAGGAAGAATGGAGCGTACAGGCCCGCATACGCAATCTGCCTTCGTCTGTGATTGCACCCTGAGCAGTTCGTCCAGCCAATGTTCGCACGGAACCTCGTCGTCGTCTATTACGCACAGCAAATCTGCGTTGTGCATTGTGGCTTCGAAAGCAGTGTTGATGACATGAGTGGTGCCCGGTTTTTTTTCTGTTATATAGCGAATATTGAGCGCACCTCGATCAGCAAATTCGCGATAGGTAGGGCGAGCGGATTCTGCGGCATCGTTATCGACAATAACGACGTCCCATAGCGGTTTCGGAACCTGTTCAAATCGTTGAGCTTCAAGCGCACACAAGAGCGCCCGCAGTGTAGTCGGCCTTTTATAAGCGGGTATACAAACGGAGACCTTCAAAAGCTTTTGCGGTTGTTCATCCATTTTGAACCACCGGCGCCACGTACATCAAACGAGCAGCTAGAGCGACTAACGTCGTGAAATCAGATTTTTTATATCGCATTATAGCCTCTGAAATAAATAAAGTTCGCACACAAAACATTGCTAAGAATGACACTCACACTTTCGGTAATGCTAATCGCAAAATTGCCGATAACGCTGACGCCGTGTTGCTGTGGGGTTTATATCGTATAGAACAACTACAGTAAACAAAGGTTACCCATGCAAAGTGATCCGGCATCATAAGCATAGTTTCAGTAAAGTTAACCGTAATAAAGCCAATCATGAAAATAAATCCTAACGCATATTGGGCTTCATGCTCACTTATAGCTTGATGGTATGTCCTCAGTAAACTTTGGCCAATAAAAGCAACCATGAGTACGCCGCCAACTATACCTAGATTGACTAGGCACTGAAGATAACCGTTATGCGCATGAACAGGAATAAACCCGCCCATACCCCATTCGACAGATAACGCTCCTTTATAGGATGTCCAGAAACTGTCGTAACCAAAACCAAGCAAGTAATGGCCTTTCGACAAAGCGTCTAGCGTGGCTGGCCAAATTTCTGTCCGTCCCGTCAACGAAGTATCCCGACCGATCATCCCCATTATTCCAGCAAACATTTCATTTGCGTCAACTAAAACGACGACAGATGCCAAGGCGGCAAAAAAGGTGACGATCAATATGGGGCCTAAAATTTTATTTGGGCGAATGAAAACAACAGCGGCCGCCGCGCCCAACATCACAATGCATTCCATCCATCCCGTTCGCGATAAAGAAAAGACTAGCAATATAGTTGATAAACACAGCAAGCCCCATCCAAGGTATTTTGATTTTTTATCAAAAATAAGCAGAATCCCTATTATTACGCCTAATGGCATAATGGTGCCCATAGAATTCTTGTGAGCAAAAGCACCCCGCAAGGCCGGATAATGATCGTCTTGATGTATAGCCATAGAGGGCTCAATACATAAGAATATGATCGTAAAGATGCATATATACAATAAACAACGCCCTATAATTCTACAAAATTGCGGGGGCGTAAAGCGCATTGCCAGATAAAATCCGAAAACAGTGCAGAGAAAAAAATCCAGGCTGCGACGAAGTGTGGGCACAGGATCAATCGACCATACCACTGAAACTATGCATAAGACGCTGACTAGAAACAGGAGAAATACAGGTTTTAATGCAGATAGCGCCCTTCTTCTATGCAACGCGACATACATGCAGCCGTAAAGATAGAGTGGAATTATTATAATTTGTCGAATGGGGTTGGTGTTTTCTGTTTGCCCACGCAACTGGGTAAATGCAGACCCGGCGTGGGAAGCAGCGTCTTCATTAACGCCATAAAATAGTATGGAAATACTTCCGCTAGTCACAAGCACCACTAAAAAAATGACCAAAAACTCTACACTGAAGAATTTGGGCATTCTTGTATCTGTATCTGTATCTGTATCTGGTTCGCGCGAATAACTCACGATTTAATCCTTAGACAAAAGTTCGTGTAAGGCAAACCACATTGGCGTGCGCCGCATATTATCATCGAGGGGTAATCCACGCGCATGTCGCCCTAGCGGATTGTTGTCGTTCCACTGAGAGCTTGATAGCCAGCTATAACGATCACTGAGGCCCCATGTCAGAATTTGTTTGGGCTTGGCCACATTGATAACGATATCGAGAAAATCTCTCGTCCTGTCTGCCACGCGCTTATCACGTGCGGCGATGTCAAAGGACCAAGACGGATCCCATACATCGAGCTCCGTGATCAGAATTTCAATGCCGAGCTTTTTGACATCCGCATAAAACTTTTCCAAAGGAAGCAGGGGCTTGTCTGCTTCCAAATGCGCCTGAAGACCGAGCGCATGAATGGGCACATTTTTGTCTTTCAGGGTTCGCAATACAGTAAGAATCTGATCCGCTCGATCCTTGTAAAGCTCCTCGCCGAAATCATTGTAAACAAGCATCGCGTTGGGATCGGCTTCTGCGGCTAGACGAAAAGCACGTTCAATATAAGTCGGCCCCAAAGCCTGCAGCCACGGTGTATTGCGCAGGAAATCTTTGCGTCCATCCCTGGGCTCAACCGCCTCATTGACTACGTCCCAGGCAACAAACTTTCCGTGATAATGCGACATGACGGTATGGATGTACTCTTCCATCAAGGCTTCTCCCCGGCCTTCCTTAAGCGCTTCCTTTGCCCAGTCAGGAAAAGCTGCTTCCCAAATGAGCGTATGCCCACGCATTTTCATGCCATTCCTGAGCGCAAAATCATAAAGCGCATCGCCACCAGAGAAATTCCAAGTGTCCGGGGTGGGATGAAGTGCCTCCCACTTAGTGGCACCTTCAGCAACAATAAGGTTGCATTCCTTAGAGACGGCGTCGGCAAAAAGTCTATCTTTTCTTAAAATTTCCGGCTCGAGCGCCGCCCCAAACAATATGCCCTTTTTCGCAGCCGTCTCACGTAAGGGCGGCAGGCTTTCAAAGCCATAGTTGGTCTCTTCCGCACTCGTGAATTTAGGCAGAAATGCGCCGACTGCCGTAAGTGCCGACATGTTTAGAAAATCGCGTCGCGTCCATGAATTCATAGTTTTATCTCAATTATCTGCTGCTATAAAATAAGCCATTTATAGTTTCCTTATGCACGGCAGTTCAGGCTGCGGCGTTCCAGGAATAGTTCATAGGGAAACTGAAACCGCTCAATCGCATCAGGCTTTATGTATTTCCAATCTTTTTCACTCGAAAAGTTCTCAAGCTGAGAACGATACCGTGCCAGCGCAGTTTGTTTCTTTTCCAGATAGTTCGTTATTTCTATGCGCTTGCAGGATTGTGAGTTATTCAACGTCAACAACATCCGCAGCACATTATAAAGCCAGTTTGGCAAACCCGTCCAAATGGGATACTGCCAAACGGGACAGGTGATCCTGCCCGCGTGCTGAAGCCCCTCAATGGCGGCGGCTATAGCGCGGTGATCGGAATGCACATCCATATTGCAGGGTGAAAATACAATCGCTGGAACGAATAGCGTAACTTGTTGCAAAATGCCCCGAGTAATTTCAGCGATGTGCTCGGTGGTCTTGCCGTCCCGATAATTCAAAAAAACAACATCCTCATGTGAAAGCCCTAAAGCTTCAGCAGCTTGTATCGCCTCTTCGCGCCGCTGTGCCGCAAGTGCATCGGGACTAACGATGGATGATTTCGTTGAGGCTCGGCCATCGGTTACAATGACCACGCGAACCTTATGACCAGCCTCACAAAGTCGCGCAATCGTTGCGCCACAGCCCAAAGTTTCGTCGTCCGGATGCGGCGCAATAACAAGCACAGGCCCTTGCATTATACTCGTCGTGCAATCTGTACTAATATGAACAAAATATTTTTGAATTAACCTGAAAATCAGGTTCTTCAACACTGCAAACATGCCATGACTTTCTATGATTTTTTCTATCGTACTGGTTGGTTTAAACACAGTAGGACGAGAAGACGGTTATACCGATAATTTAGGCCGTTTGTATAAATTAATTACTTTCAAATCACACGGCTCATGTTAACTAACATCTGTTGAACCGCTATCGCAAAATTCACCGGGAAAGAATTTCCAATGAATGTCGCCACATTTCATAAACAAAGAGAAGGAGTTACGGTGGAGACTAGACCGTTTCTTGGCCTTCCTCTGACGCGGGGGATGGGAATTAAGGATGTTTGCGCGTTGATTGATCCCGGGGGTGACGGGCGGTTCATCAGTTTTATCAATCCTGCGGCATGGTATCTGATCAGAAAGTGCCCGGAATACCTGGATGCGCTTCGGCAGATGGATTTCGTGCTGCCGGACGGGCAGGGCGTTGCTTTCGCGTGTAGGAAATTGACGGGAGATTTTTGTCCCCGGGTTAGTTTCGATATGTCCTCGCTCGCGGGGCCGTTTTTCGAGAAGCTCGAGTCTTGCAATAAATCAGTGATACTGGTCGGCGCTGCTCCCGGAGTTGCCGAGCAGGTCAGGACAAAGCTTGCATTGGAGTACCCGCGTCTGAAGGTGCTTAAGGCTTGTGACGGTTTCGGCGCGTTGGAAGAGAAGGCGGCCGAGGTGATGCGGCTTAGGCCCGATGCGGTAGTTGTCGGGATGGGGGCGCCGAGACAGGAGCAATTGCTCGCGCTGCTTAAGAACATGTCCTATGAAGGCGTGGCGCTGACCTGTGGCGGATTTTTTGATCAATATTTAGAGGCGAGCGAATATTATCCGCCGCTTATCGATCGGTTGCAGCTTCGGTTCGCCTATCGCGTTTATCAAGAGCCGAGGAGATTGTGGCGGCGCTACTTAATAGAGTACCAATGGTTTATCTTTGCTTTTCTGCGTGCGGCCTTAAAAAAGATTGGGCGCATAGAAAAAGATGTGGGAACAGTTTGAGGTGAAAAATTTGACGACGTGCAGGCTAATACGCGCCGTCGCGCTTGAAAACGACAGGGAACGTTTTGCAGATGATCGCAATATCGTGCCAGAGCGACCAATTGCGCACATACCAGCTATCCATTTCCACGCGCTGGGCATAGGACACGTTGTTGCGACCACTGACTTGCCATAGGCCGGTAATGCCGGGACGCACGCGGTAGTAATGGCTGACGTCATTTCCATATTCGTCCAATTCGACCAGCAGAATGGGACGGGGGCCGACCAGACTCATGTCGCCTTTCAGGACATTTATCAATTGCGGCAATTCGTCGAGACTTTTGCTGCGAAGGAACTTTCCGATGTGGGTGACGCGCGGATCGCCATTGCGTAGTTTCTTATAGGTTTGCCATTCGGCTTGAATTTCCGGGTGAGCGTTCAAATGCTGCATCAGAATGTGATCGCTGTTCAACACCATTGAACGGAATTTAAGGCAGTAAAACGTTCTTCCATTCAAGCCAAGACGCTTTTGCTTGAAAAAAGCCGCCCCCCCATCCTTGTTGACGAGTAATATGATGGTTACAAGGAGGGGGCTTAAAACCAGCAGCGCGATTGATGAGACAACAATATCAAAGGAACGTTTTATAAAGCGCGGCACTTTATGGCTCAACCCGTGATTATGGGTAAGGAGCATCACGTCATGGTTAAAAAAATAATGCGGAACCATGCCCAGAACAGGAGCGTTGCGTAGGGGCGGCGAGACCGAGAAGGGAATGTTCTCGCGCAACAATTGCGTAAAGGCCTGTTCCGTATGCATCAAGTCGGTGCCATCAAGCGCAAAGATGACGTAATCCGTCTTGTGCATAGCGCACAGCGTTTGCCAGGAATATCCTGCCTGCCTGAAGGCAGTGGGAAGATCATCAATTTGCGTGGTGATGTCGAAGCCTAGCGCAGGTTCGCTCGCCAGGGCGCGCCGCGCTTCCTCTGCCGGTTCGCCGCGACCGACGAGAAGGGTGGCGACATCCCACGTGCCTTGTTTGCATTTAGTGCTGCGCCATAAAGAGCGGAAGCACAAGATGCCTATGGTGGCCAAAACCCATCCAGAGATCATCCACAGCCGCGAAAAATCCTGCTTAACAATAAAGCGGAAGAAAATATCGATCAGCATCGCAAAGCTCATCGCCGAGATGACCTGTTTCGTTTCCGTCCAGAAAGGCATCCGCATGCGGTAATGGCCCTTGTGCGTGAACCAGGCGATTACGCAGATGCCGACAAACAGGGATTGGCTAGCCTTGACGAAGCCGTCATGGAGATCATCACCCAGGCCATAACGGCCAAAGAACGAGACATGGAGGGTGAAGGCTAAGAGCCACGCGCCGATAAAACCAACAGCGAGGGCGGACACATCCGTTAATCTGAAGCCACCCAGAGCTCTCGCAACATTATGGCGGAGCGGTAAGGTGTTATGAGGCTGTTGAGGTTTGGTCTTCGGCTCGCTTTGGCTTTCATTAAAGACGAGGTTGAGCTGCTGAGCAGCTTTCCTTGCTTCCGGCCGGGGGACGGATGGGGCAGTAAATTCTTCAAAAAATTGCTTCTGGTCTTGCATTATAACCTTTAATTGCAAATACTAACTTGTATTAATATGCTTCTATACTGCGCCGCAGCATAGTGTGTTTTTTTAAAAATTCAATCATTGCTTATATATAC
>JBAVWC010000138.1:0-5098 GCA_049697595.1 Alphaproteobacteria bacterium | reverse complement strand
GCGCTTTATCGCGCTAAAAAATCACATTTTCGCTGGCGGCCTAACGCGATTATGAACAGATTCTACGCTTGTTGCCGGAAATTAAAAAAAAGCGGGGACGCAAGTTCCCGCTTTTTTTTATGGGCGCGATTGGCAGGGCGCATTATCTTGCGGACACATGTTCTCCCGGCTATCCTGATCCGGTAAACAGCAGATCATTTTTATGTCCCTTATCAAACCCTATCGCTCTATTCCCATCCGCGAATGCGGCGAACCCCTTGTCTTCATTCCGCGCGAGGTTTTCGCCTTTTTTGATCCGCATCCCTATATGGCAATGGGGGCGCCTTACGGAGGCGCCTCGCCGTGGATGTTGCGTCAATCGGTTCTGGAAGCTTTGCAAAAATCGCAACAACATCTGCAAAGCCTCAAGCCCGGTTGGAAGATCAAATTGTTCGATGCCTATCGCCCGATTGCGGTGCAGACTTTTATGGTCGAATACGAATTCGCTATTCTGGCGCGTCAGGAAGGATTGAGGCCAACTGAGTTAAGCGAAGCTGATCGCGAGCGATTGATGGATAAAGTCTTCCGCATTTACGCGGTTCCGAGCGCAGCACCAGCCACGCCGCCGCCGCACAGCACGGGCGCGGCTTTCGATTGCACGCTGGTCGATGAAGCGGGGAACGATGTCGATATGGGGTCTCCGATCGATGAAAATTCCGACCGGTCTATTTCGGACCATTTTGCCTCTGCACAGGATGCGGCGGGAATGCGCGCGCATGCGAACCGTACTTTGTTAAAGGATATTCTTCGCGCCGAAGGCATTTGCCGCAATCCAAATGAATGGTGGCATTTTTCGCGCGGCGATCAACTCGCCGCCTGGATAGACCGGGAAATATCGCCGCAAGGTTTCGCGATATACGGTCGCGCCGATTTATTATAAGTCGCACACCGATTGTCCGAACAAGCAGAGTTTCCCAGGGTATTCCCCAGTCAATTAGGGCGGAAATGAGGCTGCGCTATTAATCCTGAATTTATCCGGCAACTTTATAATGAAGAGGCGTGGAAATAAGCATGATTATGGGCCTTGCGTGAATTGCTTGCAGGGTTGATCGGGCGTAAATTATTTATGTAACGAAGATAAAAACGAACTGCATAAATCATTGTGCGAGGCAGGTTTTTACGAACCCGCAAAAAAACTATGATGGAAGACATTTTCGCATTCCTGCACGAACATTTTGCAGAAAATAATCACACGCCGAACGGCGAAGCTGTGGTCGGCGCCGAAGATCACGCCGTTGAAGATAGCTCCTCGGGCGCCGCGCAAATAATCGAGAAGCAGGAAAAATTAAAAGAAGAAAGAAAACGCGCGCACGCGGAACATAAGGCGCAGCATTTCACCAAAGGCATGTTTCGGGATAGCGCCATTGTTAAAACCAAAGTTCTGCTGCCTATATTTGCGGGCTCTCTGGTTATATCGGGCGTTTTTCCCGAGGCTTTTGACGCGCTGTCAGTAGTCTTTGTCGGGCTTGGCACCTATATCAGTTATGAAGCCGTAACCTCGGCGCGCAAGCTGCTCGGCAAAGCGCATAAATCTTCGGCGCGTGTTAAGGCGGCGAAGAATCCGAACCAATCCCCGATCGAGGCTTTTGTTGACTACAGAAAAAAGATCGATATTAAAACATCCGGCGAAGTCGCGATCGGTCTGATCAGCAGCATTCACACGCTGGGTATCGAACAACAAATGATCATTATGGGCCTGTGCGGCGTCGTGATGACGGCAGGGCCGCCTGTGATGACCAATATTCTGATCGTCGTCGAGGAGAAGGGGCAGTTATGGGCTCAAAAGGCGAGAGATTTGAAATCCGACAATTTCTTTAAACGATTTTTGGTGAAAAGGAATTTGCACAATCGTTTGGGAGATTTTGTGGAAGACAGCACGACGCGCCTTTTCAATATCATGCCGTGGATGGGTGTCGCGGTTAAAGGCGTCGCCGGAGGAAGAGTTTTCGCGCACGGCATAGCACCACTTGAAAATCTGTTCGGCGAATGCGCCAGAAGTTTGCTGCAAAAAGAAATGTTGTGGGGCGCGACAGGATTCGTTGTCGGCGTCGGCACGGATGCCGTTTATCACAAGGCGATTAAACCCGTCACAAAGGAATGGCCTGCGGCGGCACGCGCGATGCTCGTTACCCTGTCATTGTCCGGACATCCCGGCAAACGAACGAAACCGCAGTATAAGGCGCATTATGAGATAAAACGCCCCATAACGCTGTCTGCATCCCCCTCGCGCCCCTTATCCGGTTACCGCTCTCAAATGGGTCGGCATCAGCCTCTTGTGGTTCCTCCGCACACGTCATTATGAGGGGTGTTTTCGCGGAATGCACCCTTGCCAAGGGGCACGTAACTTTGCATGCTCTAGCCACATCTTCTCTCTCCTATCATCCGGAATTCTTTTAAGAAAGATTGCTCAATGGCTACCAACAAAAAACAGGCCCTGGTTGAAGCGGGCAGGGATAATCCCCAGACAATAAGCGACGCCTCCGCCGAGGCGGCAGTGCGCCAATTGATCGAGTGGATCGGAGAAGATCCCACGCGCGAGGGACTGCACGAAACGCCTCAGCGATTTATCAAAGCGTGGAAAGAATTTTTCAAGGGATATAAAGAAGACCCCAAAAAACATTTAAAGAAAACTTTCGCAGAAGTAGGGGGCTATCAGGGCCCCATCACGTTGCAAAATATTCATATGGAGACTTATTGCGAACATCATCTGGTTCCGTTTGTCGGCGAAGCGTTTATTTCATATATCCCCAATCGTAAGGTTGTCGGGCTCAGCAAATTGGTGCGCCTTTTGGACGGTTACTCCAAACGCATGCAGGTTCAGGAAAGGCTCACCGCGCAAATCGCGCAGGCCATATATGAAGAACTGGAGCCAAAAGGCGTGGCAGTCGCCATACGTTCCGAACATTTCTGCATGACCACACGCGGCGTGCACAGGCCCGGAGCCCAAATGCTTACCGCCATGTGGCTCGGCGATTTCGAGACAAAAGAGGCCTTGCGGAGCGATTTTATGAAAATCGTCAACAGCACCCGCTTCAGCGCTTCCTGATAGTTAAGGAGGGGGCCGTATCGAACTCGACTCTCCCTTCAAATCTGCTATAAGAGCGAAATCCAAGCCTAACCCCCCGTTGGGGCAGCAAAAAAGCCTGGATAGCAATTCCGTCCGGCACAGGCATTTTCAGCTAGCCACCTGCAACGGAGTTTGTTACTTATCAACTGGTTGGAGACGTGGCCGAGTGGCTGAAGGCGGCGGTTTGCTAAACCGTTATACGTTTGAAAAGATGTATCGAGGGTTCGAATCCCTCCGTCTCCGCCAATTTGCTGTTCCAGACAGCCCCGCATAGTTCCACAAGTCATTGATTTTGCTAATGATTTGTTAGCTTTCCCGCCCTATAATGTTCCTCATGGTTCCCCCAAAACTCACGCTTTTGGGGAAACAAATCGGGAAATAAATTTTGGGCTAAAAATCTTATTTCCCCGCAGCAGAAGAAACGCCTTTTATTTCAGAGCGTTAGATAGCCCCAAAACCACGATTTTCGGTTCGAATTACATTTTCAGGAGATTGCCATGCTTACAACCAAAGAAATCGACCACGCCAAGCCCCAAGCAAAACTATATCGCCTATTCGACGGCCTTGGGCTTTATATCGAAATAGACCCCAACGGCAGTAAATACTGGCGTTTGAAATATCATTTTCTCGGCAAGGAAAAACGCCTTTCCCTTGGCAAATATCCCGATCTGACCTTGGTGGAAGCGCGCGAGAAACGAGAACAGGCTCGCAAATTGCTGGCGCAAAACATTGATCCCTCTGCCGTTAAGAAAGACGCTAAACACGCCGCCCTGATAAGCGCAGCAACAACTTTCGAATTGGTCGCGCGCGAATGGCACGAACATCAGAAAGAACGCTGGTCAGCACCCCACGCGCACGACATCTTGCATCGGCTGGAAATGGATATGTTTCCCCAAATCGGCAAGCTACCGATTGCGGACATTAAGGCGATACAGCTATTGAATGCCTTGCGGCATATCGAAAAGCGAGGCGCTTTTGAAATGGCGCGTCGTTCCTTGCAATATTGTAGCCAGATATTTCGCTACGCCGTCATCACGGAACGCATCGAACGCGACCCGACACCTGACCTCAAGGGAGCGCTTAAGCCCTTTAAGCATGGTCACTTCTCTGCTCTGGAAACGGATGATCTTCCGGACTTTGTAATAACTCTTGAGCGCAACGACGCCAGACTGTACGCGCAAACCCGTCATGCCATCCAGCTATTGATGATGACCTTTGTTCGTACCGGCGAATTAATCGGCTCGAAATGGAGTGAGTTTAATTTCGAGACGAAGGAATGGATTATTCCTGCGGAGCGCATGAAAATGCGCCGCCCACATATCGTTCCTCTGTCAAAACAGGTTCTTTCCATTCTGGAAAAACAGAAGCAACTGACAGGTCAATGGGAGTGGGTGTTTCCCAATCAAGTTAGACCGCGCGACCACATGAGCAACAATACAATCCTGAAAGCCTTGGAACGCCTCGGTTACAAAGGGCGCATGACAGGTCACGGATTCCGCGCCCTTGCTATGTCCACGATTAAAGAGAGGCTTGGCTATCGCCATGAAGTCGTAGATCGCCAGCTTGGCGGGAGAATGCTGGCATGCCGATTTATCCGGCGATCAGCATTTTGAAATATACATTCGGCCAGATAAAGATGACCCTCTCGAAGTGCTTGCTGTTCTTGTCCATGAATTGATTCATACGCTTTTGCCGCCGACCGTAAAACACGGCAAACAATTCAGGGACATCGCATTGCTTGTCGGATTACAAGGCAAGATGCGGCAAACAACGCCAACACTTCTTCTTATAGAAAAACTAAAAACTATCGCCGCAAACCTCGGAACGCTCCCCCACGCCAAGCTAAACTTTACTGCCGCGTCGGATGTTCCGAAGAAACAGGCGAAGAAATGGCTAAAAGCCGAATGCGGCGCGTCGTGCGGCTACAGCGTACGCATTACATCGAAGTGGGCAAAAATTGGACTTCCTGTTTGCCCTGTTCATCCTAAAAAC
>JBAVWC010000137.1:0-6923 GCA_049697595.1 Alphaproteobacteria bacterium | reverse complement strand
GTCGTTGTGGCATTGCATTATGCGCTCTCTATTTCTTGGCCACAGACATATCAGCGGTTAAGAATGATCACCTATGTGTTCCTGAATAACTGAAACCTGAAGGCCAATCACACCATAATTTTTGCAGGAACGCGCGATGTCTCAAAATAATCCTTTAGTGATCATAGGCGGTAGCGGCTCGGCAGGGCATTATCTCATGCAAAGGCTGGCCTCGGCAGGGATGAAGGCCCATGTCATTTCACGCCGGTTCCATGTCGTTGACGTTCCAAGTGGATTTACAAAAGGGCAGGCAGATTTAACGAGTGGCGTCTGGACAGCTACGGCAGGTGCTTGCGTTATAAGTTTTGCACCATTGTGGTTATTAGCGGAATCTCTGCCGCGCTTCGTCGGCATAAAATCCATCATCGCCATAGGCTCAACCAGCCGCTACAGCAAGATTAACAGTAGCGACGCGCATGAACGCTCCGTAGCGACTTTGCTTATATCGGCAGAAGAAACGATCCAACTCTGGGCAGAAAAGAACAATGTCAGTTGGACTATCCTGCGTCCAACCCTCATCTATGACGGACAGCGCGATCAAAACATAACCCGTATGGCGCGCTTCATTCGGCGAGGGCATTTCTTACCTCTGGCAGCGCCAGCCCATTCATGCGGACGATGTTGCCAAGGCGGCCTTTAACTGCCTGAACAATCCTGCGGCTGCCAACAAAGCTTTTAATATCGCAGGCGGCGAGATTCTTTCATACCACGCAATGGCAACCCAAATTTTTTTCGCGCTCATACAAAAACCGCGTTTTGTGATGTTGCCAACCCGCCTATTGCAAAGAGCATTTCACGTCGCAGCATGGTTTGGTTTTGTTCAAGAGTCGAATTTCGGCGCGGCGATATTCCAACGCATGAATGAAAACCTTGTTTTTGACATTGCCGAAGGGCTGAACATACTGGATTATCAGCCACGCCTGTTCAAACCCGAATTTCCAAATCTATTATGACCTTCCGTCATCACTTTTATTCTCAACGCTTAATGCGCCATGACAAGGAGTCAAAAAAATATCTGTTCGAGTCGGATCGATTGTTTATGGCGGCGCTCTTCCTATGGGGCTGATTAATAACCCTGTTGAGGAGAGCCTCTTCATATCGCCAAGATTTGACAAATATCAAATAAAGAGTGGGTAGTCGGGGTAATTTCGCACATAAACCGTTATGCAGTATGAAATGCTTTCTAAATTGTTTATGAATTCCCATTCTGATGCCGCATGGTGAGCAGGATTATGATTGTTATGCACAAAACCAACAACGCGAGGAGCTGCAAATAATGAGTAAATTTCAGACTATCCGTCCCAATATCCTTTTGGTAACCGCTTGCATAATAAGTTTTGCAATTGCGCAGCCGCCGCTTGCTTTGGCTGCGGATGCGATCACGCGATCTGCTCACAATGAAGGCGATGTTGCCGCCAATTCTCACGATCTCGTTCAAGGCGCGCATGTCGAGGGGCATATTGCCTTTTTAAGGGCGGAGCTTGGCATTACGTCTGCGCAAGAGCCGCTGTGGGCTCCCGTTGCCGAGGCCATGCGCGAGGACGTCCGCAATCTGCAAGAAGCGGAAAGCAAAGCGAGTCAAAAACAAGCCCCCGACGATGCGGTCGAATACCTTGAAAATAGAGTCTTGTTTGCCAATCTCCGCGCTCAGGGCGAGGCGCGTTTCCTGACGGCGTTTCGTCCGCTTTATGGCAGTCTTTCGCAACAGCAAAAGCAAGTGGCAGATGGGTTGCTGATACCCAGCAGACCGGAATGAGATTGAGGAAATAATGTCATGCTTTCTGTAAGGCATTAGCCGCCAGATCTCCCTCCAGAAAAATCAGCATAGCTTTTGTTTAAAGATGACCACGGAGCCTATAATGATCTCCAAATTCGCAAAGCTAAGCCTTGTTATCGTCATCCTGTCCTGCAGCTCATGTATTGCCGAGCCTGCTGGCTATTATGACGGCGGCTCCGGCTATTATCCGCCCGACTACGGTGGCTATTATGGTTACGGGCCAGCCTATCCGTGGGACTCCGGCGTAGCACTTGATATATCCAACGGTTACGGTCATGGCGGCTATGGCCGAGGTGGTTATGGTCTTGGCGGCGGTGGTCGTCGCTAATGGAACGGGGACGTGATTAGCGATGCGCCGTGAAAAACCAGTAAGCAGTAGTGAGTGAAACTCTTGTTCAAAACTTTTCTGCTGGCAAGTTGATCTCCCGTGATTAGAATGACATTTGCGGTCTATCCAGACCCCACTAGAAAGAGGAAGTCCTCATGAAATCTTTCAGACTAACCGCACTATGCAGCACAGCCTTTTTGTTCGCGGCTTGCGCCAGCACCCCAATGGGTCCAACGGTTCGCGCCATGCCGCAGCAAGGCAAGCCATTTGAAGTCTTTCAAGCAGAGCAAGCTGGTTGCAAGCAATATGCGGACGACCAAGTTCGTGGCCAAGCGGATCGAGCCAATACGACGGGACTCCTTGAAGGCGTTGGGGGAACTATCCTCGGTGCAGGCCTCGGCGCTGCGATTGGCGGAGGTCACGGTGCGGCCATCGGTGCAGCAGGTGGTGCTGTTGCGGGGACTGCTGTAGGAGCGAACACATCTTCACATGACCAGCGCGGCATTCAACAACAGTATAATGATGCCTATGTCCAATGTATGGTTGCGAAAGGCAATCAAGTTCAACGGCCTGTCGTCTATGCGCCCCCGACAACGACTATAATCTATACGCAACCAGCACCACCGCCGCCGCCGACTGTGATCTATACGACGGCCCCGCCACCGCCCGTTGCATACCCTGCCGTTCCTCCGCCACCTTATTATGAAGGCAGATAGATCAGATATGATCCGGCAAAATACGCCTTCCCATGATGTCCGCGCCGATTAATCCCGGCACATCATCAGAGGGAAGGCGCTATTCTTGCGGTTATCTGTTGCCGTGGCCTTCGCCTCTTTCCGGCATGCAAGCGCGCAACGCTTCGTGATCAGCCGCAGCCTGTACGCAACCTATTCTTTGCTGAACCTCAGCAAGATGCTCGTTAAGGCGCTTGAGCATTTCAGACTTGTGTTCCTGAAATTGTTGCTCGCCGCCCTGTTGTTGTCCAGAGCCGCCATTACTGCCACCACCGGGAGCCGTTTGACTCCACGCCACGCTCGGAGCAGCCAAAGCCAAAACCATCGCCGTCAAGAGCACATATTTTTTCATCGTAGCCTCCTGTTTGAGTAAGAAATGAGGTGAGTAGCCGGATATGCTGCGTGTTTTCTGTACAACGCCTCTTTGGGCTTTACATGGCAAGTATTAAATTTCCGTTATCTTGCACCGCATTACAATATATGAGTCAAAATAATGAATGATTGAGTGACAAGAAAATCGTCTTCGTGACAACGCCACTGTTTTGATCTATTAACCAAGCTCAATAAGGAGCCCGCTCGGCTCATCTTTCGCATCCAGATCAAACCATCTCAGGAGGCAACAATGTCAAAACCATTCACCAATCCGTTCTTGGAAACCGATATGTCCAAACTATTTGATATGTCGAAGATCTCTGGCAATTTTAACATGCCGCAGCTCAACATGGACGCCGCCACGAACCTACACCGCAAGAACATCGAGGCTTGCACCGCGCTCAATCAAGCTGCGCTTGAAAGCTTCCAGGCTTTATGGCGTCGTCAGGCCGATGTGGCTCGCCAAATGATGGAAGAAACCGCACAAGCCATGCAAGCGATTGTTTCTTGCCCATCACCGGAAGAAAAAATGATCAAGCATGCAGAAGCCAGCAAGGCCACGATGGATAAGTGCCTCGCCAATGTCCGCGATGTCACCGAAACCGTTGCCAAATGCAATGTCCATGCTTTGGAAACCGTCAGCACTCACATAAACGAAAGCATGAATGAATTGCGTGGCACCATGAAGGGCGCCTCCGCTGCGGCCTAAGATCACTCTCCTCAATTCAATCTACAAAACTGAATGGCATTCCACTGCCCCATAAAAGGGGCAGAATTTCAGCATGTGTTTTTGTGTGATAAGAACACGGGGCTTGACGCCGCCTATTATTTATGGTGTCGCTGACTGTTCGAATGCGTCAGCGTCATTCCCTTGCCTCACACAGCCCAATTGTTGTATCTTCAACAGGTAGCCGCACGATGGCGGTATTTGACCAATGACATGCGAGGATTCGATGTTCAAGAAATCAGCAGCAGCGCTAATCACCCTTCTCGCCCTGACGGCGTGTTCGACTAGCCAGCCGCGCGTCATACAAGCATCGGCGGACAGCCCCAATATTATCCTGACAGTCGGCATGGCGACACAAATCGAGATGCCTGATGCTGGACATGTCCAGTCTATAACAGTTGGAAATCCTGCTCTGCTGACCGCTGAACAGAATACAGATGTTGTCAATCTTTCGGCAAAAGAAGGGCCCGGAGGAGAAACAAATCTGATTATCCGTTCCCGCGATGAAGCCGGACACACCAAGGTGTACCAATATCATGTGACCGTGCAGAACCCCTGATTTTTTTCATCTGCATCAGTGCCGACAAGCGAAGAAAACAATTCTCCTGCTTTCATAATACGATCAATCGCTTCCTCTCCATCGCATATGCGACGGCTTTCTTTTCTGACCATTCTCATAGTTTTTTGCTCTGTGTCGTCGCGGCAGCCCCTTGGTTAGGGTTGGGTGGCTGCCGATGACCAGCAGGGCATACTGAAAATGGGGCGGAAGATGTCGTGAATTAGGGTTTTGCGTAGGGGTGCACGAGTCTATTCGCGCACTTCATGTCGAAGTCGCGAAAGAGACGGCGATGGATGAAAATTCCGTATCGGCTATTCTGCGCAATATGCATCCTGACTAAATGAAGGCGGGCCAGACAGTTTCAAGGCCGACGCCTCGGAAAAGCGAAAGACAAGATTTTGACTATCAGGTCGTAAGGGCGACATCTCTCATTTCCTCAATCCGCTGAATGACTTCTTTCATTATTGGGTCTTGCAGTTTTGAGAAAACGGATTTTGAGGCATCCGCGAAATTATTGATGTCATTTTTAGAAATCATTTGCTTTTCGCGGAGAAGCAAAAGAAAATTCAAGATCATTGCATTGTTAGCAAGTGTGAATGCTCGCATTTTATCAAATTCTTCGTCCGTGATTGTCATGGGTTCTTCCTTCGGTCGTTAAGGGTGACGGATATTATATATAAACTGGCAATCCTTTTCAAATTCTAAACCGTCCTTTTGCGGCGACTTCAGGGGTGATGGGCCATCCCATACGGTGAAATCTCTATACCGATTTGCCTGTTGCTTCATCTTTCAAGTCCCGTTGCTTATCGAGCCATATTTGGGCGTCGCTTTTGGCGATATAGGTGCGTCGTCCTCGCCTGATGACGTGCAGTCGCTTTAACTTTACTTCACGATAAAATTCCGAGCGTGAAACTGTGTAGGCAAAGCAAAAATCCTCGACGTTGTAGCGTTCTTTAGTCGTTTTATTATTTTGTTCGGTTTCCATATTTTCCTCCTTGTGGATTACAGATTGCTTGATAAATCAGGATATGGTGGGCGTTTTCTGTTTGCCGTGAGGCGTATTTGTTTGCGCGAACAGTCCAAGCTGTTCGTGTCTCGGCGCAAATTTTCCTTGCTGCTCATAAACTTCCATCCATTGCGGCCAAACATCCTTGCCCATGCGCCTGATGCCTTCGGCGAGATCGCCGTTATTATTCGCTATGGCGTCGTGCATCAGCGCCCACACAACAGCGTCGCCATCGAACATCTCGAAACAATTATCGAAAGCCCGCGAATAAGGCCGCGAAAATTCATCCTGCCCGAAGAATTCAAGCGCGGCCTTGGCGCGGTTGTAACGAAGCCCGAATCCAGGGCGGGTGAAATAAGGATTTGTGGTCATAGCAATTCCTTTCCTGTTTATGGGGTCAATGCTTCAGTTCCTGTCGGGTGCAATACCGTATTATCGTTATCGAAGCGTTCCGGCGCGTCGGGAGAGGTAATGTCGTCTATGTCGATAGAGTCGATTTCATCGAGGTCGATGTCGTCATCGCCATAATCTTCATCGTTGGCCGCGATGGTGATGGCCTGTTTGTCGTCCTTGTTAAGATCAAGCAGCGCATTGAGGCGAGCCTGCTCCGCCAAAAGTTCTTTGAGGCGTTCTTCTTGCTCAAAGGATTTTTCGCTTTGCAGCCGGTATTCGGCCAAGGCTTTCTCGCCATGCGCCAGTTCCGCTTCCAGTTTTGATTGAACGACCTCGAAACCGCGCATGGTACGCTCAATGCTCATCAAGGTGCCGATAGGACTTTCGGGGTTGTAATTGACTGTGTAGGTTGCAGCCCCGCGCAGATAGACGGATATGCCGGTATCCAGCAATTTGCCTTGGCACAGAACATCAAAACCTCCGATGTTACCGCAGCCCTTGAGTGATGGGGTATTGCGCCATGTCATAAGGGTATCGTCCAGAGCCTTGGCCGCTTTTTCACGAGCGTCCTTGCCTTCGAAAGTCTTGCCCGCCACGACCATCGAGAACTCTTCTGTGTGGTTGTCGTTGCGGGCCTTGATGTCGGCCTGAACATGAGTGAGCTGAACGGTGTTTGATTTGATGGCTTCTTCGGTCGGCGCGATTTTTTGCGTCAACTCATATTGCCGTTTCCGATGGGCTGTACGCAAGCTGTCCAACTTGCGGACTTCGGTATCGACCTTGACCTTTTCCATCACGGCGGGATTGCCGGAGGCAATGGCTTTGATTTCGGCGAAAGTTAGCGCACTGCCGTTCACATCGTCGGCCACGCGCACGGATGTGTCGCCATTCATCACTTGGCTGATAAACTTGGCCTTGGATTCAAGTCCTTGCCACATATAGGCGTCGAACGAGCCTTCGGTGACATAGCGATAGATACGCACTTCGG
>JBAVWC010000136.1:0-36142 GCA_049697595.1 Alphaproteobacteria bacterium | reverse complement strand
GACGGGCGACATCGGTCAAGTTCATCAACAAAAATTATCAGCTTCTTGTTCGAAAATTTACTGCCTTCTGCATCGGTTCTTTCAGGAAACCCATCGATTGTTTTTGTAAGCTGTTTCTTAAAATCTTGGATAGATTTACTGATTGACTTATGGCGACTCAAACTGTCTTCAGCCAATTTGCTTGCAAGCCCGGACACATCTTCTTCTTTTAATGTTGCGATGTCTGCGAGTTCTGCTGCTCCTTCGTGTCCGATAAATTTGGCGGCAACTCCTTTGGCAAGAATGGGCAAAACTCTTCTGGTAATATAGGCAGCCCCACTTTTGGCAAGGCTTTTGCACTCAGACGCCGCCGTTTGAAGCTGCTCTTCTAAAGAACCAATGAACGCAACAAGAGGATTGTCTGAATAATCAGTAGCCCATGCATTGAAATAAACAGCCTTGTACCCATCAATGGATAATTGCTTTTGCCAATTACGGATTAGATAGGTCTTGCCTGTACCATAGGGGGCATTCAATGAAATGACGAATGGCTGACTGATGTTGGCAATAACTGGGGTCAGATAATCTGCAACTTTCTTGGTATTCAAGTAATCATCACTCCATGGTGCCCTAATTTCACCGTGCAACTCTTTCTTCTTTTGAAGCATTACAGGCTCCCTTCTGTGAATTTTTTGGCGTCGCGGATGTCACCGGAGATGAGTTTGGGCAAGAAATGATTGGTGCGCTCCGGCGCTTTGCCTTCCGGGGTCAAATCCGGCCCATGCGCCACCACCCAGCCCAAACCAGCTAGCCAATCGAGGGTTACGATTTCAATGTCGGATTCGGCCAATCTCATGATGCTTCCGCTTTCTTCCATCCCTCATAAATATCAATTACCGCCCTTGAGTATTCGATTATTCGCTTATCATGTGCTGTTACCAACGGATCATTATTAGGGCCCATGAACCTATGCTTCTCCGCAGTGGCAATCGTCTGCTGTTTAAGATGATTTATAAATGCGGCCTGTTCAACGGCAGACTTGAACAAGATGACAGGCATTCGCCCCATGCGATGAAGGGCATAACCGTTGGATACATTGCATTTTCTCTTCGCCAAGAAAAAGTCAAGAAGCAAACCATCAAAAGTTTCTTTGATCAATGAATAGAACCAAAGGTCGTTATTAAGGCTAACGTTTGTTGGCTTCGGGACCGGAATCAATTCTCGCATTTCATCAAAATAGATACAGACAACCTCTTTCAAAATCGTCTGATGATATTTCATTTCCATCGGACGAACGTGGGCGCGAGGATTTATTGCGGCTCTTACCCAGTTCTCACCGCCAGTAACTTCATAGGCTTCATCCTCTGTATCAGAGATAGTAAACTCAGGAAATTGTTTGTAGTGCCAACGATTGTTACCAATATCTTCCCATCCTTCTGGGGCAGCCAGAAATTTCTTTAAGCGCTCAAACGGTGTTAGGCTTAACCCAAAGCGTTCGCGCCACATTTTTTCAATGTCAGATGCAGATGCAACCTGATCGACAGGGGTGTTCGTATCTCTTACTCGCGTATAAACTGTCCCCGGATTCATCCGAATGCCGTCTTTGCTATATTCTTTCTGAAGATAATACGGCTTCTCTGGTATATCCTTAATAATCAGGACATCCAATTTTTTGCCGTCAAGAATGATTTCTTTCAAATAGACATCGGGGTAAATGTTTCCAGCAAAGCCAGCCTGTGAAATGGTATTGATAATGTCGGCTTGCGTTTTTCTGCCACCCTCATTCAAGCCAACAATTTTTGCATCATTCGTTACACCCCAAATGATATAGCGATCGCCATTATGCCTGACTGTGTTGGCGAGACATATGATGTCTTTTATCAAATCACCAGTCTTGCCATTGAACGCCTCCTTGAAATCCCAATAATCCCCCTCCTTGCCGTTATCAATTAAACCTGAAATGACTGTTTTTAGATCACTCATGCCGCCCCCACGAATTTTTCAGCGTCGCGGATGCGGATGTCGCCGGAGATAAGTTTGGGTAGGAGGTGACTGGCGTGTTCCGGCACCTTCTCCTCGGGAGCCAAATCCGGCCCATGCGCCACCACCCAGCCCAAACCGGCAAGCCAGTCGAGGGTTGCGATTTCGATGTCGGATTCGGCAAGTCTATGTGGGCTGAAATTGGCCATTTATTCTGATCTACTTTAAGATTTTCTCGATTATCTTTTCCCAAAGATTTTGGGCAGGAAACTTATTAAGGATTCCCTCCAAAAGTTCTTGTGTAGGGATTTTATCGCCATGTGCTCCATCTAATGTTTGAGACGCATTAAACGCTACAGCATCAATTGTTGCATCAAGAAGTTTCCTTGTAAGCAATTCATCTTTTTCATTGAGGTCATCAATTTGCTTCTTAAAACTTTGGTATGACTTAGCGAGCGCCTCTTTGTGAGCATATTCCTGCTGCAACCTCTGGTTTTCGCTTCTTCGTTTTGAAGCAAAAAGCGCTAACCACAGCAAAGACCCTATAATAGGAAGCTTATACAATAGGCTGCCGAGAATTTTTGTGAAATCATCAACAAATTCAATAGACCAGAAACCAATCTTGCTAACAGCAGTCAGAAACCCGACAAATATTAAAGCACACAGTGCGCCATAAAATATACGGGTGTACTGAATTATTGGCTTATCGAAGGAATCTCTTAGTGCGCGATACGCACTAGCAAGCCCCGCGCTTGTTGCTCCCGGTAAGAGGTCATTGATCTCTTTTAGCAAAGTGACGTAGGCTTTTTGTTGCTCGGACTTGAAGTCATCCAACTCCTTGCTGCGTTTATCCAGCTCCTGACTGAGGCCAACGATTACTTCCTCTCCACCTTCTCTGCCGAAGACACGCTCATAGAAAACTTTAAGCCCTTTAAGCATATCGTCTGAGGTCTGAAGCGCCCCTTCAATGGCATCCTTATCTTTTATGGATTTATTCTTTGCGTCATCGATCTGTATAGAAATTGGTCTATCCTGTTCATTCCCGATCATCAATCGTTTGTGGAATTCACCAATTGTTCGATTCCATTCCTGAGCTTCCTCAAGAAGTATCCGCATCCTTTCTTGAAGACTTTTTTCATCGGCATCACCAATCAAAAATCCTTTTTCCAATTGCTGAATATTCTGCTTTGATTGCTCTATCTCTTTATATATTTCATCAGATTTCTCTTTGTTTGTCCGCGTATTGTTGACAAAATCCTGAATCTTGGTTTGAACCAAGCCGATTTGCGAATTAACCGCGTCGGTATATTCCTTGAACGCCATCACGGCCGCTCTGGCTGCTCCCTTTTCAGAAATGACGTAAGGACGAATATATGACAACAGGTTATCAAGATGATTATTGGCCTGATTAAGATGAGTAATGTTTTTGTCAGCATTATATTGATTAATCTGATCCAAACACGGCTGTGATTGTCCTTGGAAGTTATCCCATACGCTCTGCGGAACCAACTCAGGGTCAGCAGCATCTATTAAATGTGAGATATAGGTCACAACTTTTCTTAAACGCGCGAGCTCTTGAACATTGGTTGTAATAGTTTCATCTTGAAGATGAAGGTTTTTCGAAAGGCTCACAATCTCTTTCCAAGGTTTTTGAAAGGCGTGATTTTCAAAGGAATCTTTCCAACGATTTGTCATATGATCTCCACGAATTTTCCGGCGTCGCGGATGCGAATGTCGCCGGAGATGAGTTTGGGGAGCAGATAATCCCGCAATTTTTCTAGGCTGCCGATTTCATCACATAAAGCCCGATGCTTTGAAAAATATGGGTCAATCATGCTGCAAAATTTGTCAAGGATTGCCCTGCTCGGATTTGTGAATGCTAGTCTGCTCAAATTCCCCATACTTAGCTTTGGTTGTACGGCGCCAGTAACCAAGTGCCGAACATTTGATTGTGCTAAAAGTAGATAGAGAGCTTCTGCTGACCAACCATTTTTGCCTTGCAGAACGTGAGCGTGATTATTGACCCAAAATTTTCCCCATACATATTGCAGAAATGGCAGCCCATGTTCTGTTGCTACAGAGCCATCCTCTCCAACCAACACATAGACACCATCAAAAAGATAGCCGTCAACGTAATCCATGATGGAGGTTGCCCCAAAATACCTATATGGGCCTTTTCTTTCTGCTCGTTCATGACTCGATAATGGAACTCGCTTTGAATTGAAAAAAGATACGGCTTCTTTGAGCGGCAAAACTTCCCACCCCTCTGGTATTCCATCGTCTTGAAGGGACGAGGGGAATAGGGCGGCGGTGGTGGAGTCCATGCCGAAGGGTTGGTGGCCTTCCATTTTGGCTCGGACGGGGTCGAAATCGACAAACCAGCTTTTGAACAACGCTCGCGTCATGACTTCCAACGTCGCATTCGTCCGGCGGTTCAGTTCGATTTTGTCATCGAGGGCGCCGAGGATTGCGGTAACAGCTTTTTGCTCTGACAAAGGAGGAAAAGGAATGATAAAATTCTCAATCATTCCTTTCGTAAGAGCATTCCTCGTTGCCCCTGACGATGCCAAAGACAACATTTTGTTCTGCATTTCCGAGGAAACCAGAACATATTGCAAAAACCTCGCGTCTAGCCTTTTTGAATCGGGGCGTATGATGGAAACGTGCTGATTAACTCTGGCTGGCAGCGCACTCTCCGGCACTTGGCATACCCTAGCGACACTATCACCAGTGATGTTTAGCAAAACATCAGCGGAGATAATCTCAACATTCGACAAATCCTTCGCTTGCTCATCTGTTAAGTACACAAGCCCTGATTTCTCGAACCTGTTGTTATAGATATTCTGGCTTCTGATAAACGACGTGCGACCGTTCGATAGATAGACTTCTTTTCCACCCCTTGGGGTTGCCCCGCTGCCAATTTTCAACGAAACATCGCCCAGCCTTACACTCTTTATGTTTTCTGCATTAATCATAGTTGCGGCTTATGCTTTGAGAAAAAATCCAGTGCATGTGAGATCGTATACTGAGTCTGGATTTCAGATAACTTGCCTGCTGCTTCAGTAATTTTATCTTGTTGTTCAGGGGTGAGATTCTCAAACGGGGGATGGATGTGCACAATATTTGTCCAATGGTCTGCATTAATGGCCGCCTGTATAAGTTCATCGCAATATTTGAGCATGTCATCGCCGTACTGATATATGGCGACCTGATCCCTTGCCGCGCGAAATCGGTCTAGTGCATATAATGCCTTATGGGTGGTTCCTAAAAACAAAAGACCATCGCGAATTTTTTCATAAAGCAAATCGTATTTTTCATAAATCTTTAGCTTAATGTCATGCTTCATAATATCCTTTTGCTGACGAGTTATCATAAACGCCAGCCCCGAAATAACCGTTGTAATAACAGCTGCAAAACCCGCCAGTATTATGCTAGCGTAATCCCACAAATCTTTATCAATTGCGGCGTGAACCCGCCATTCAGCCCCACTAAAAGCGACAAGAAGGCTATTCCAGTCTGTTGTGCACCAATCCGTCATTTGTCATCTCTTTTCTTGCCTACCACCGATTTGGAAGGCTGGTGCTCAATCTTCTCCAGCATCTTCAAACTCTCTTCAAAATGCTTTTCTGCCGCGCTCGGCTCCGTCAACTGGTGCTGCTTGAATTTGTCAAACTCGGCGTTTGCATGTTCAAGGGCGGCTTCATTGCTGATTTTTCCGGCGTGGGTGAGGATGTCTCGTTCGGACAGACGCAGGAAGTCATCAAGTTTGGTGATCCAATCGTTCATATACATTGCGCGGCGCTCAATCGCGCGTAGTTCAGCGAATTCAAGGTAGATGTTGACGAGGCGGTTGAGCGTTGCCAGTTCTTCCTGAGCCAGATAGTTTTTTGCGATGCGCGCATCGGCGCGTTTGGGCTTGCTGCCGGGAAATGATGTCATGCCCATATGGGGCTTTGACGCATCGGCGCGGGATTTGATGATTTCTGCCGCCGTGTGGCCGTGCGCGGCCCAGTGCATTTTGTTTTGTACGATCTTGAAGAACTGCTGCGACACTTCGACATTGGGATCGTAGTCGATGCTGGTGGCGTAAATATCCAGAACTTTCTTCCAGAACACTTTTTCCGACGAGCGGATGTCGCGGATGCGCGCCAGCAATTCATCGAAATAATTGCCGCCGCCCGCCTGTTTCAGGCGTTCGTCATCCATCGCAAAGCCTTTGATAAGATATTCGCGCAGGCGTTGGGTCGCCCAGATGCGGAATTGAGTGCCCCGATGCGATTTAACGCGATAACCTACTGATATAATTACATCCAGATTGTAATATTCAAGCCCGCGAGAAACCTCTCGCCCGCCCTCGGCCTGAACTGTCCGGAATTTCCGGACAGTTGCCTCGCGCGATAATTCGCCTTCATCATAGATGTTGCTGATATGCTCGGAGACTGTGCGCTTGTCCTTTTGGAACAAGTCCGCCATTTGCCCCTGAGTTAGCCAGACCGTTTCATTAACCAAGCGAGCTTCAATTCGCGTCAGACCATCTTCGGTCTGATACAGAAGAAGCTCACCAGAATTTTCGGGCGCAACTGGCAGGTTATCCGTCATTGCTCCCCCAGCATTTTCAAATTCCGCCTGATCTGGGTGGTGAGTTTATCACCCTCCGCAAACTGGCTTTCCAATTCGGCGACGAGGCGCGGGAATTTGACCTCAAACGGTTCGCTGTCCTCTTCGACCGCTTCGCTGCCGACATAGCGCCCGGGGGTGAGGACGAAGCCGTGGGTTTTGACCTCATCCAGCTTGGCGGCTTTGCAGTAGCCGGGGGTGTCGGCATATTTGCCAGCGGATTTCTCTCCGCGCCACGCGTGATAGGTATCGGCTATTTTCTTGATGTCGGCTTCGGCGAATTCTCGGCGGGTACGATCTACCATCACGCCCATTTTGCGCGCGTCGATGAAAAGGATTTCTCCGCTGCGGTCACGCAAGCCTTTCGGGGTTTTGTTGCGCGACAGGAACCACAGGCAGGCCGGAATTTGGGTTGAATAGAATAGCTGTCCGGGCATTGCAACCATGCAATCGACCAGATCGGCTTCGATCAATTTCTGGCGAATTTCACCTTCGCCGGATTGATTGGATGACATGCTGCCATTGGCAAGCACCACACCCGCCGTGCCATTGGGCGACAAGTGGTGGAGGATATGTTGCAGCCAGCCATAGTTGGCGTTGCCCGGAGACGGGATACCGTGTTTCCAGCGCACATCTTCCCGCAAACGCTCGCCGCCCCATTCAGATATATTAAATGGTGGATTAGCGAGGATATAGTCCGCTTTTAGATCACGATGTTCGTCTTTGTGGAAGCTGCCTTCGTTGTTCCAGCGAATATCGGCATCAATACCACGCACCGCCATATTCATCTTGGCGAGTCGCCAAGTAGTATTGTTCATTTCTTGCCCGTAAATGGCGATGTCGCCAATGCGCCCGCCGTGGGCGAGGACGAATTTTTCTGATTGTACGAACATGCCGCCGGAACCACAGCACGGGTCATAGATGCGGCCTTTGTATGGTTCCAGCATTTCTACGAGCAACATAACGACCGAGCGCGGCGTATAAAACTCGCCGCCACGCTTACCTTCAGCCCCGGCAAAACCACCGAGAAAATATTCGTACACGCGACCGAGGATGTCTTTGCTCTTGTCCGCGCCTTCATGCATGCCGATTTTGGCGATAAGGTCAATCAGCTCTCCCAACATTTGTTTATTGAGAGATGGTCGCGCGTATTCTTTTGAGAGCACACCTTTCAGGGACGGGTTAGCCGCTTCAATCGCCAGCATCGCGTCGTCAATTAATTTGCCGATAGTCGGTTGCTTGGCGTTGGCTTGCAGATGATTCCAGCGTGCCTCTTTGGGAACCCAGAAAACATTTTCGGAAATATAGAAATCGCGATCTTCGGGATTTTCGCCTTCGGCTTTGATAGCCGCATGTCTGGCCTCAAAAGCATCGGAGATATATTTCAGGAAAATCAGTCCCAGCGCCACATGTTTGTATTCGCTGGCATCCATACTGCCGCGCATCTTATCAGCAGCCAAAAACATCTGGGCTTCAAACCCCAGATTCGCTCCGTTGCCGTTTTGTTTCTTTGCTTTCGCCGCTTGCGCCATCTGATTGCCTTTTAATTTCAGGGGATTATAGGGTTAGATTCTGGATTCTGCCATAGGCCATTCGCCTTCAATAAACACTAAACTAAGCTATTGGCGGGTTTATCGCATCGGTTCCGCCTGTTGCTTATTGGCAGCCAGTTCGCCCCGCTTCGGATCATATCCATGCAGCCAATCCAGATACCGCTGCTCGGCTTCAAGACGCTGTTCTTCTTCCAGATACACAAGATCAACGGCTTTTTCAGCCTGTTCAGCGGTATATCCCGCCGCGATCATGGATTTATAGACCCCGGCGGCTCTTGCGCCGACCCACCAGCCTCTTGTTGCCCGGACATGGCGGGGACGGGGTGCCGGATCGGGGGCTGGGTTTAGCTTTCTCTTTCTCTTTCTGTTTCCACCTCCCGTTCCTCGAACCTGTCGCAGTTCGTCACATTGAGAGAGGCGGGATAATCCCCAAAGGACAGCAAGCAGCGCGATGCCAGACGCCCCCCATCTATTTCCCACGTCAGCCCGGCTACGCAGCGGCGACAATGCGTTTTTATAAATTCTGCCGACTTTGCCGAATGTTCGAATAATTTTGTTTGTGGTTCGTCTGACATTATGAATCCTCCCTATGTTTCTCTGCGCCGCCCGGAGGGTCGGCAAGGTCGCCATTTTCTTACCGTCAAAGCCGAAGGCGGCGGGAAAGTCGGCTTGCTTCAAACCCTTTTCTTTTAGGGCTGGAATCCGGTGCAGGCTATGCGGCTTGCCAGAGCGATCAACAAACAGGAGCTGCCCCCTGTCACCGCGCGCGGCGGTAAAGCCGGCTTGCTGGAATTTCTTGAGCCTATCGGCGGGGGAAAGTTTCTCGGTTGCCGTCCACAACCGCGCCAGATGGTCTTTCTCCTGTTTGAACCTGTTGCCATTCGCTCCGGCAAAGGCGGGCTTCCAGCCAAATTCGCGGGCAAATTTATTGGCAAGCTCCTCACATATGTCCCATGATTTAGGGTTCGGGATTTTGCCGTTCTTATCGACGCGGCAGATGCCGAGGTGATAATGCGGTTCGACCGCCCCGTTCTTTTGCTTTTTAAGATGCTGAACAAGTATCCACGGGCAATCCTGATAGCCTAGCTTTTTCAGCAGTTCGGGGATTTTGCCCTGTATCATCTCTGGCGTGAGTATTTCGCCTTGACGGGTTCTGATCGAGACATGCTCAATCGGATTTTTGAGAGGATATTTCCCGCCACGCTTCGGTTCGGCTATGTCGCTGGCGAAGATGCAAAACTTGTTAATGTCCGTTAAGGATGTGCTGCTGGAAATAAAATTAACCGCCTCGTTATCATTCTCGTTTCCCGCGTTGCCTTGCAGATAGTCCGAGAACTGCTTAAAGCCGCCCCTGCGTTTGGGCTTGATATACATTACGGCCTCAGGCTTTCGAGTATACGGCAACCGCGCGCAAAATCGGCCAACACCTTATTGATTTCCGGGCGCGTCAAGGGACATGGCTTGCCCGAATTGGTTGCCTTCGCCATTTGATTGAGATTCACGCCGCAATCGTCGAACGCCACCCTTAAATCCGCAAACGCCTTTTTAAGGTATTTGTTTCGCGTTGCCCTGTGTTCGTCTGTCGGCAAGCCTAGATCGGCGGCGACAAGTTCGAGAACATAGGCGGACGGATAGGTTTCAAGCGCAGTGCATTTCGCCCCAAGCTGGCCTTTCATTTCCGAGGTCATGCGAATGTTCAGGTCGCTATCTTTGGTTCCAATTCTTTTCTTCCCCCGCCGTGGCGGGTCGGGTGCATGGGGTGAAGCCCCTGCCAAGTGTTGTGGGGCAATTTGCCCCACAACCTCAGTCGTGTGGGACAATTTGTCCCGCACGACTGTTACTTGCGCAGAGCCTATGACTTCTCCGGCTCCCTGACCGTTCAGCATGATGGCTTTGAACGGGGACGATAATGCGAGTGATTGGGGCGCGGTTATGACAGATGCTGGCGGCGTTTGCATTTTTTTCTGCAACAGTTTTTGCAGATAGTCGGACGCCTCCGCGCTGCTTTTGACAAGAAACGTAGCATCCAGCCGCCATTGTTCACGCGATGACATGGGCATGTTTCACCTCAGTTGGTTGTGGAAATGTCAGAGATGTCGGGGATTAGGGTGGCAGCGCAGCGCGGTTGCGATACGCCGCCGAGCAAGATTATTTATTGTCGGAAACAATATCGGTGCTGGTATCGTCGGGAACGTCACAAATAAGTCTGCCGTGTTTAGGATTCATCGGACATGTTGGTAGCGCAGCGCGCGCCCATTTTGCGCTGATCTGAACGCGATACCCGCAACCGTCCGTGCCGCATTCCGCTTTCAAATGGCGCGTTGTTTGCTTCTTTGAAACATCCGAACCGCTGACAAAGTTCAGTTTTGCATGAGGCAACACACCAAGATTGGCGGCGATAGCTTGCAGGCGCTCCCTGAAAAGCGGTGTCGGGCGCGTGTGCCGCATTTGTCCTTCAAGCCCGATGCGGTGTGCGATGTCGCGGAACTCCTTGCCGTGTTTGGCGGCGACTGGCAAAACTGCGTGAATCAATTCATGGACAAGGACGGCGAGAACATCGACGGGGTCGGAGACGTCGGGGCGAATAAAAATCTCATAATGCTGGTCGTCGGAACATTCAGGATGCCAGCACTCTCCGGGCATATGCCCGCGCTTGCCCATCGAAGTGAAGGCAAGGGCGATGCGTATTTTATCCGGCAATGGATGCCCGACTTTCGCAAAGTCAGGTCGCAGGTCGTTGATCGCGGCGTGGAGCCAGCTTTCGCGGTTGGGATGTGTGTTGGTCGTGTTTGATGCTTTCATGGCAATGCCTTTCTGTCTTGAAATGGTTTTAGAAAAACAGGAAATTGAGTCTGTGCGCACGAGTCTGTAGAGGTCGTGCGCACACCGCCGCTATGGTTAGGAATTTGTGAACATCCCCTGCGGCAGATGTACCGCCCGTGGCGACGGGTTCATCGCCGCATACCAGCGCTCGGCCTCGGCGCGTTCGATCATCGTGCGCTTGCCGCGTTTGTACATTCGCAGCCGTTGCGCCTTTACCTCACGGTAAAAGGACGACAGCGAGATGCAGTATTTCTTGCAGAACTCCGGCAGGAAATAAGCCAGCGGTTCGATATGGGCGAGTTTGTCGGTTTTGTCTGTCATGGTAGCTCCTTGGTTGTGGACATGAAAAACCCCGCCAACAGGATGTGGGCGGGGCGGGTTACGCGCCGGTTCTGCGGCGGGTAATTCTGGGATTTTGTTTTTTATAAAAGCAGTTAAACTTGGCTATGTGAATGAGCGGGGACAGAAGTGGCTCACTGTATTGGATTCAACGCCGTTGCGCGCAGCGATGCGCGCGTATTGATTTTAGGCACGCTGCCCAGCGTGGAATCCCTGAAACAAGGTCAGTATTATGCCAAGAAGCAAAACGGCTTCTGGAAGATTCTGGGAGAATTGATCGGCGCTTCGCCCGATCTGCCCTATGAAAAAAGGCTTCAACACCTGACAAAAAATCGCATAGCCCTATGGGATGTATGCAAGATGGCAGAGCGTGAAGGCAGCCTTGACGCCGCTATTCAATCGCCGGAGCCGAATGATTTTCATGCCTTCTTCAAAACGCACAAGTATATAGAGCTGATTGGCTTTAACGGACAGCCTGCGGCAAAATTGTTCAACCGTTATGTGAAACCGGATATGCCGGAGCAAATTAAAGCACTGCCCTGTGTCGTTTTACCCTCGACCAGTCCGGCTCATGCAGGAATGCGGTTTGAGGAAAAACTATCGCGCTGGCGCGATGCATTGGGAGCGTTTGTTTCGTGCGCCTAAAATGAAAAATCCGCAGAGAAAAATCGCTGCGGTATTGAATGGAAAATCTGTTTTTTCTGCTCCACACGGCTAATGCCAATGTGACACATCATTATGACAAAAGAAGGGTTGACAATCAAGAAAAATTTGCATTTTTGCAAAAATATTTTTTACGATACTCCACACCCTTCCATAATGTGCCATATCGACGACGACAGCCCGCATGCCGTGCCATTCATGCTTCAAAGCCGTTGTTGGAGCGTTTTTAGTAAGAGATGTGCAGAGATTATCGAAGCTTTCTAGCCAAATAGCGGCAAAGAACCCCGCACAATCCAACAATTAATTCAGCTTCTTCAAAACTTGGTGGATTTCCCTCCTTAATGTGACGTCCATGCTCAGAGGAATAACCCCAAAGTTTTTCTATTGCTTGGTCAAGCGGTTTGGGGAAAGTCGTCGGATATTGTTTTATCAATCCTCCAAGCGTTGATTGATTGTTTCCGCATAACTCACGGGTGACACATTCCAAGGCAGACATAGCGTGATGTACTGCGCCAGTTGCATCGGGGGAGGGTCGCCGGGACAGGTCATGTATAGCCTCATGAAGTTCTGTTGAAGCCGTCTGTTTGCCGTGCGCCGCTAACTCGGCGCGCGCTTCATGTACCGCCATTTCAAATATCTCGGAGCCGCGCAATTCGATCTTGCCATCGACAAGTTGCCAGCCGATGCCCTCGCGTCGAAAGTAACGGTTCATCTTCGAGGAAAATAGTTCTGCCGTATAATGCGGGTCTTTACCGTATGCATAGTAGTCAGGTTTCAAAAAGGTCAGATATATTTCCTCGATAATATCATAGACATCATACCATGGGCATCCCTCGATTAGCCCGTCACATTCACCAGCAATATTTGGCCACTCTGACCAGTTGTCTGAATTGGAGGTCTTCATTAGAAGATGACATAATAATGATCGCATAGGACTGGGAGAAAGCCCAAACTCATAGGCAAAATCCAACACCATATGACGCATTTCTTGTGGTGCATCGGCTCGAACATTAATCTCAGCTTCGGGCGCTTCCAATCCATGTCGTTCTGAGAATTTTGCCATTGATAATCGTTGCCCCATTTCTAGCATGAAAGAATATAGACCGTGACGGCGATTTTTCCACTGTAGCCGGAACCCAAAAATACAAAAACCGCAGAGAAAAATCGCTGCGGTTTTGAATGCCAGATTTGTTTTTTCTTCCCTACATGGCAAATGCCAATGTATCAGATCATAATGACAAAAGGTGGGTACAATTGTCAAGTTTTTAAAATAAATATTCCCGCCACATCAACAGATTGGGAGTAATCGGTAACGGTTGTGAAGGACGGGTAATCCTCGGCAATCTACGATGAAGTGTGCTTGCTGTTTGAGCGTTCGCCTCAATGTTTTTATGGGCGGCCTATCGACGCTCGTATTCGTGATAATAAAAATTGTACCACGGTTTTTCGAGAGTTCGCCCAAAAAAAGCATTTTTAACCATAGATTTTTCTGCGTTTATGTCAGGACACGCCGGAAAACAAATCGCAGTGGCTCATGCTCGATAGATTTTCATGGATGCTATCGGTATCAGGCGCTCTTTGATCGCCGCCAAGAAAAAAGCCGCCAAAAATTCTGGGCGGCTGTTTTTGTCTGGGCGCTCGTTTCCGTTATTCTGATAAAAAATATACCAAATAAGAAAGGTAAAATCAAGGAAAAAACCCACAATCGTGAATATATTTCATTTGCTTGTGCCAGCGCGTGTCAGGCTGTGCCAAACAAACAAGGTGATGGATGGCGGAAGATGTATTTTCATAAAGGCTGTGGCTTCATGTTCTCTTTGAGGGATTACAAGAAAAACAGCCGCCAGAAAGTTTCTGAACGGCTGTTTTTATCTGGACGTTCGCTTCCGCCATTCTAGTAAGAAACATACCAAATAACGTTACAAAAATCAAGGAAAAAACCCACAATCGCAAATATATTTCATCTGCTTGTGCCAGCGTGTGTCAGGCTGTGCCATCAATCCGTCACCCACCATCTGCTGCGGTACTCTTCGAGCGTCATGCCCCATGCCTCGGCTTCTTCTGCCTCGTCTTCCTCAATCCACATCAGTCGCCGCCACGCCTCAGTTTTTGACAAGGCTGGCTCTACACCTTCCATTTTTTCCAACTCCTTCTGCAAGTCCACGATGGCGCGCGCTTGTTGCTTGAGCGTTCGCCTCAATCTCTTTTGAAACAAAAGGCTTTCAGTCTTTCTCGGTTCATTGATGCGCCAGAAGGACAGGATTTCGTCTTCCAGCATACTGGTTCTCTGCCGCAACAATCCTTGCGCCAGTTCTTCAAAATCGTCATTCAGGGTGGGGATGTATGTGAACATAAGTGCCTCCCTACGCCGCAATCTTGGGAGAGGCGGCCTTGTCGCCAGCACAGCCTTCAATCACACGCTCCAGCCATTCTTTTACGTCAGGGTGCACCATGCTGTACAAAGTCACTACATCTTGCCTAAACTCTGTTCGAATCACATCAACTAACGTCCACCACTCTGGTATGAAACCGGGCACAGTGTTTTGCATAATAAAAAATGGCGCCGCAGAACCAAAGCGACGCCATTTTATGCTCAACCTAACTGAATATTATTTTATTACTTCAAATCAGCACTCACTGGGCGGCAAAGAAAATCCGTGTTTCCACGTGCTGGGGGTGCTGGGTTCACGGCACCGTTGTCATATGTCTGATCATCGCTTTGGCTTGCTCCAGAATATCCAAAAGGAGATGCAACGGGTTCTTTCAGGGGCGTTACAGAATCAATAACGTCATCATTATCTTGCGTCCAAGGCCATGGGTTCGAAACTTCATGATAGCTGACTTGAACAGGGGTTTGATTATTCTGAGCATCAATAAGTTTCTTCCAGACTGTTGGGTCTTGCACGTTGAAATCAAAGGTATTGCCACCACTTGAACTGCGCGCAGAGCGCATATTACCCAAAGCCATTTCACCTTCATGGGTTCTCCAAAACCAACCCGATGTTTTGGTGATTGTCACATAGCCATTGGCGGTGCCGGTACCGTTGTTAACGGCACAGCCAGCTCCCACCAGCGGGAGTAATATGGCCGCTGCTTTTGCAAAACGTGAAAATTCTTTCTGACTCATTTTAATCTCCTTTGTAATGAATTTGATTGTGGCACAATGTTCAAAATAATTATGGTTAATACAAGCGGGCATTTAGTTTCAGTTAAAATGTTTTGACCAGTTCTGACGACAGTAGTTCCTGCAACTATTTAAATCTGATATATTGATAATCAGGAGGTATGGGCGATGGGTGACTGGTCAATTACTTTGGGAGAACGGCCGATAAGGGGCGGATTCTTGACGTCATTTTTGCTCGGCCGGCATGTGTCGCATAGTTTTACATGTGTCCAAGACGATCAGGGCAAGGATGTCATGCAGATCCATGGCGTATACAGCAACCGCAATCCTAAAACAGCCATTTTTAATTCCGTGGCAAATATGATCACTGGTCGCCAGCATCACTTCTCGCATTTGCAGGTCGAAGTCCTGACGACGCCCCATCTAATGAAAGTATTCACAGCAAATTGTAAGGTAGTCCACACTCTTAAAATTACCGGCACGCGTGACAAGATCTTACGCGATGCAGAATGCATGGTTCGTGTCGCTCGTCAGGTTGATAAGCACCAGTTCGATTATTTTTTTAATCCGATCGCAAATACAACGCAAGACTGCCACACCCTTTCATCTGAACTGCTGCGCCGTATAGGCAGCAACATAAATGCTGCTTCTTCGCCCTTTCGTAGGCCCGGCAGCGAGACGAATTTGGAAGAAATTGAACCAAGTCTGGCAGCGATTAACGTTGATCGCACTTCACCTCTCGATAAGGTAATTACACATTTGGGCAACGAAATCGCTGAGATTTCTCCCGATTGGCACGCAGTTCGCAGTTCACCGCCGTGGATATCGCAAAGCAATAAACTGCCATGTCCTGCTGGGTAACAATAGTTTTCACCAATCATCCCTGAATCTGAGCACTCCTGATTGTTCAAGGATTGTCTGATTTCCAGTGGCGAGGTTGGCCAATCGATCCCTCGCAAATCAAGAGGTAACAAACGATTAACCATAACTATTCAAGGCTCATTAATCAGTTGCCGTTACGATCGAGTCATAGGGTTATTGATTAACAGCTTAGGCAATCCCGATGACTGCATTAACGCCAGCGCAAATGGAAGCGGCTGTTGCAGCGACGGCAGATCAACTGCAGGAGAATTGGCGAGCGGCTTGGCGCGCGCAAAATGGCGATGTGCCGCGCTGGAAGCCTTTGAAGCAGGAAAGCGTTGAATGGATTCAAAAACATCCAGACAACGTGATTCCAGCATCTGATTTTCATACAACAGCGAACGGCACGCAGGAAATCGATATTGCTGCGCTTCACAACAGCCAGCTTCCTCCGCAATTTGCCGATGAAAATACTGCATCCGCTAAGAGTGCTATCGAAGCAATACAACGCAATCCCAATGCGTCTATCGACGATGACGCAGCCATCGTGCATGAACAATGGTTGAATCGTAACGGATCGTGGGCACCTGATGAACTAAAAGTGCCCTATGCACAGCTTTCAGAAGCAGAAGAAGAAAAGGACAGAGTGGTTGTTAAGGCGGTAGAAGAAGCAATCGAGAAGGTGTCACCGGAATCTGCGACTATGTTAGGTACGATAGCAGCAAAAGTTGGGCGATATGGCGGTTTGGGTGGCCATGCTGCGGGCGCATTAATTGAAGGTGGCACAAATGGTTATCAAGCATACGCACATGGCGGCAGCCCCCGGCAAATAGCAAGTGCGACCGGCATAGGCGTCGCTTATGGAGCCGTCGATACGGCCCTTCCCGGTGCTCGGAGCGGTTATGCCGATGTAATCGGCAGGGGCAATATAACTTGGGTAGACCGTGCGCTTAATGCTGCAAGCGACGCGACAACGACCGTTGCTACCGGGGCCAGTGTTGCAACCGCTGCCGGGGTCGAAACGGGGCCATTTGATATTCTGCCTGCGACGGTCTCGTTCGTTGCCGGTGCCAGCAATGTGGGGGTTAATGTCCTGAAAGCCGGATTAAAGGTCACCGGACTCGCGGGAAAAAATCAGGATGGCGGTTACATTTATGGTGCGGGCGCTTTTGTCGGCCACCTTGCCGAGAAGGGATATGCAGGCGTGTTTGGCCATAATTCCCATATCGCTGCACATCAACCCAACAGGATAGCATTGCGGGCAGGGCCGCCGCCTCCCAGCCGGACGCAAGCTATCTCCCATAAACATGGGATGTCCTCCTCTATGGGGCTGTAACCGTAGCGAATGCAATCGGCGCAGGCGATGAGGGCGACCGGACTGGCGCTTGTGCATCAAGCCATGTGGCGAGGGGCGATTGGTGCGAGATTAGCGACTGTTTTATTCCAGGCGCTTCGACGAAGGAAAGAATAAAGCGCTTATCGCCTTCTAAAAGATCCTCGGCCTTTGTGAATATTTGTTGTTCTCGAGACAATTCAAAATAACTCGTAATAAAACCCGCAGCGTGGTCGATATTGAGATGCGCCACCTTGCTTGCGATACGTTCATTTAAAGCAGCATCAATCCCTTTTTCATGACAGGCATCAATATCCTTGCCGAACAAGAGGGCAGGCAAGTTCTGATTGCACCCAAGCTGCATGCGCGATCGCCCTTCCCGGTCGCCGAAGCTCTCGATGATATCGGCATAAAGAATAGGAAGTGTTTCTGTCCAGAAAAGTTCTCTTGCGTGTTCATTGGGCAAATGGTGGATGGATTGTTGAAGCCCGCTCAATGCTTCCTTGTATTGGGGCGTTTTGGATTTAAAAGTTGCTTGCGCTTCTGGAAACCCGGGTGTTTTTTGAAAATCAGCCATTATATTTCTGGGTGGCTGCAAACCTGCGTCAATGAGTGCGGCATAAAGCTCTGGATGGTTTGTTGGCATACGAGGCCAATGTGGATAGCCATGAACAAACAATTCCTCAAGCAGAGCTTGTATTTCTATCCCTGCGGTAAAGTAATTTTTTTTCGACCGGATGCCCGTCGCATCCTGAATAAGCTTCGCATTTTTCTTTACGAACTTTTCCCATGTTTGACGCACGCTGCTTACATCTTTCAGACTATCTTCTAGCAGGAGCGATACGGCATCATTAACGACATTGGCTCCATTACGGTAACTTGCATCAATGCGACTGCCGTAAAGATCTTTTGCCCGGGTTGGAAATAAAGGGTCGAACTGCTGTATGTGACGCAGTTCATGGGCAAGTACGCGGTGAGTTAGAAGGCGCCCGTTTACAAGAAACTCGCGTTTGAGTTTGATGTGGTTAAGGAAAATTTCCCTCTTATCGGTGAGAACGACTAAGCTTGCGGCCTTTTTTGAGCTAAAAATAGCGTTGGCAATACTTTGTAAGCGGGAAAGAAATCCGTTTGTAGGCTGTTTTATCTGACTCATAAAATATCGATGCATCGGCGAGAGGGAAACTTCCTGATTCAGATGCTCATCTGTGACAATGTTGAGGCCACGCAAAGGCCATTCGCCATAATTCAGAATAAGAAGTTCTTTAATTGTCGCATGCCCGCGCTTCACGAGGAGCCGGGCCTCGCGTTCTTTTTTCCAATCGGCTTTGTCAAATAAATCCATAATATACCTAGAAAATACGCCTTAGCTTACGCAGAAACAATAAGACTAAGCTCATTTAATTCGTGCCGAATTACAAAACGACAATATAGGCCGGATTGTAGGCCCTGAAATGCCTTCTACCAATACAAAATCAGGTATTTAATACTTTCAATGTGTTTGTACTGCACTTTTCATTGTTTAACTCTTCCGGCGAAGAGAGAGGCACGCTATAGTTTAACCCGGCTCTCTTCAAATGCTTCTTACCCCGTTCATTCAACCTTTTCCCATCGGAGAATTTCATGCGTCTTTCCGTGTGTTGTGTGGCCTTTATCTCGTTTCTTTCCTATGCCGCGCAGGCCGAACCGATAGAGGCGAAAAGCCATATAACGGCGGTGACGGTTTATTCCGATCGCGCCACAGTGACGCGTGAAGCCGAAGTGCATCTTCTGCCCGGAAGCAGCACAGTTGTGTTTTCTAATCTTCCCGCTTCGGTCTATGCGGATTCTTTGCGCGCGCAAGGCTCGGCGCGTGGCGCGGTAACTTTGGGTGCGGTGGAAAACAAAATTATTGTGGGTTCGGAACTTGCCGCGCCGCGCGAACGTGAACTGCAAACCAAACTTCAAGAATGGCAGGATAAGCGCGCGCTGGTACTCGTCGAAAAACAAGCCATCGATGTCCGCCGCGACTTTCTTGCCAAGCTTGGCGAGCGGGCGACCGATATCACGGGGAACAATTTTACGCATCTCGATCTGCATTCCGACCAATGGTTAACGGCTAGCACTGTTCTCTATACCGGCATGGGTGAGACTCTGAAGGCCACTCAAATGCAAGAGCTACAGCTTCGACAGATCGATGCGCAGATCGCGGCGGTGCAACAGGATATTAGTGCGATTCATACCGGCCAAAAAAGCACCCTTAGCGTTTCCATTCCCCTCGACAGCTCCGAGGCGACGGATCTGAAAATCCAGCTATCCTATCAAGTGCCCAATGCTACCTGGCGTCCCATTTATGATGCGCGCCTCGATACGGCGGGAGCAAGCAAATTGGCGCTGACCCAATTCGGCGAAGTGCGTCAAACAACGGGTGAAGACTGGTCCGATGTCGCGTTGACTTTGTCCACGGCGCAACCGGCGCGTGGCGCGACCCCGCCAGTGCTTGGCACGACGTGGGTTAGCCTTTTCGAACAGCCCAAGCAGGATGCCTTAAGTGAGCTGCGGGCTGAGACGGACAGGCTGCGGATTTCAACACCAAACGTGAGGCAGCAAAATCTGATGAGGGCCCAAGCAGCAATAGCATCGGGAGGATCAGCCTTTCCTACTCCTATGGCAATGTTTGCGGCTCCTGCTGCAGCTCTGGCACCACCACCACCCCAAGAAGCCGTTTTCCAACCCGCCGTCATCAACACGGGCGGCTATGTCAACGAATACAAAATTCCTGGCACGGCTACCGTGGCTTCCGATAATTCCAAACGCAAGGTCATGATCGGCAGTTTGGAGACAACATCGGTTCTTCTCGCGCAGATCAGGCCCGCGCTCAACAGCAACGCTTTTCTTGTGGCGAGGACGAAGCTTGGCGGCGATGCTCCGCTATTGCCGGGCACCGCCAGCCTGTTCCGCGACGGGGTATTTATCGGAAGCTCGGAGCTTGCCTTGTTGCGGCCGGGCGAAGAAACGACTTTGGGCTTCGGGATCGACGACCAGATCGTCGTCAAACATCAGGTTTTGGCCGATCTGCGCGGCAGCGACGGGCTGATCAGCAAAGAAAATACGCTGGATCGCAAGGTGACGACGCAGGTACAAAATCTGCATCGCTTTGCCGTCAAGACCGAGGTTCTCGAGGCGTTGCCAGTGGCGAAGGATGACCGGATAAAGGTAGATGTGATTTCCGATGCCACCACAGCCGGATATGAAAAAGATGCCGATCATGTAACCGGCGTTGCTCGCTGGGCGCTGGATATTCCTGCAGGAGAAAAGAAGCAGATCGATCTGGGCTGGCATATGGTCTGGCCTGCGGATGCGCAGCTCGCCGGCGTTCTGTAGTTGCCAATAATGTCTCTTCCCTCAACCCTTCTTTTGCCACTTCGTGAGGAGGGGTTTCATTTTGTTTCCGCCGATGTCATGCGAAGCCTTTTGGGCGGGCAGGGGAGTCTTGATGACTGGCAAAGTTTTGCCGAGAGTTGGAATGATCTGAAAACGGATATGCATATGGCCGATGAAGGGCGTTACCGTAAAAGGAGATATGCCGTTTATCGTGCCGCTGAAGGAAAATTGATCCGTCAGCCGCATCAGCCTCATTTTCAGACCTTGGATTACAATCCTTTGAATGGCGGGGTTGAGCGTTGGTTTGATCCTGTTGAGGATGCTATAGGCGCGCATGATATTTTAGAAAAAACTCTAATGCTTTGCTGCGAAGTTTTTGGGCAGCTCAGGCCACAAGCAAAATTCTGGCATATCGAAATGCATCAATTTCGGATTGAGGCGTTGCCTGAAGCAGAAGGACTTCCTACACCTGAAGGCATTCATCGTGATGGGCGGGATTTTGTTCTCGTTTTAATGGTACGTCGCGAAAATATTCAAAGCGGGGTCACCACTATCCATGACGCGGACAAAAAAATACTTGGCAGCTTTACTTTGACGCAGCCTTTGGATGCCGCCTTTGTGGATGATAATCGGGTCTATCATGGAGTTACGGCAGTTACCCCTTTAAACCCTGCTTTACCTGCCTATCGTGATGTATTGGTTGTAACGTTTAAGGAGGTATCTGGCTAAGGTTTGAAGACTTATGAGTTGCAATTAACGCGAACTCCTGTTACATATTGGTTCGATTATTTGCCAATTGATTGCTTGGATATAACCCATAGCGGAGGTACGCATGAAAACTTATATGGAACAAAAATCTGAGTCAGAAAATGCTCGCGATACTTACCTGAGTGCTTTGGTTAGTGAAGCAGCTAAAAGCGTAGGTTCGCGCATCATTTCCTTTACACAGGAATTTGCTGAAGATATCGAAAGACGGATAAGGGCCAATGCCGTTGCTGCGCCAAAGCCCGGACTTTAAAATAGTCTCGATGCCTTTCGCGATCAGCCGTTGCGAATGGCTTCGATATCCACGACAGGCATCTTTTCTGGTTTAGTCGGGCCGTCCAAAAAGGGTACGATCACCAGCATGAGGTCGGCGGCCGTACGCTTAAGACTGTTGCGCCACCAATTATCGGATGTCACTGTGGCGTGGGGTATTTCGATGATAGGGCCAGATGGGCCTTTTAGCTCGCTATATTTCTGGCAAAATTCCTGGACTTTTCCTTCGGCGGATAGCGTGACTATCGAAATTTTTCCGCCCAAAGACAGGTACGTTGTCTTCAGGACAATTTTGGCATCATCATTCAAAACAAGTTCTTTTGTAATGAGGTCGCTCTTCGCTTTTATGGAAAGCGCAGATTCGCCCTCCCGAATCTCAATTTGATAGTCGCCTTGAAATTTTTGGCCGTGGGTAAGGCCGATCAGGCGATGGATATGCTTGGCTGTTCCTATGCCGGAAAGTTTTGTGCAATTTACATAGGTCGGCGAAGGCCATTCATTGGTAGATTTGGTCATTTTATTACCCATTTTTTTAATACATCGAACGTCAAAGTTTAGACTGATTAAAACAATTATATCAAGGAAACATTATAGTTAATACTTAAGGCTGCGCCGAGCTAGCCCCTCAATGTCCAGCGCCTTGTCGCAACCCACGCCAGCGCATAGAGCATCAGCGCGATCAGGTAAAGCGACGCAAACCCGAACTGCATCGCGTTATATTCCAGCGTGCCGCCGAGCATCGCCCCCATAAGATTATAGGCCATAGCGCCGCACAGATCGTTTGTCTTCTTCAGCAATGTCGAGAACACAAGGCCCGAGAAAAACAGCGGGCTGGTCAACAACGCGACCATAGCCAGTTTTTCCGGCAAGGCAGGCACATCGATACCGCTGAATTTAACGACGGCAAAACCGGCGGCAACGCAAAGCAGAATACCGATATAGGCGAGCGTTACGACCGGGCGACTGAGCTTCGCCGCGAGAAGATTGGCGAGATAAGCCATAACCAGCACGCTGATGATCGTGATGCCGATCACCTGCCACGTATTGCCGAACAGAAGGCTGAGTTCGGTAATGGCTTTTGTTTCCACCAGCATAAAACCGCCGCCGAGAAAGAAGAAAGAAATCAGCGAAGGATCCCAACGCCGCGCCGGAAGGAAGCTGCGCACAAGAGAAAATGCCAGCACCAAAACCAACCCGAGCGAAACGACATAAGTGGCGGGATACATCTTGGCGTCCATATAAAAGAACGGCCAATCGTCCGTCGGTAAATCCAGCGCTTTGTCGGAGGTCTTTATGTACCCCTCTGTTATATCGGTTAGCTGATGCTCTTGCATGAAATCAATAGGCAAATGTACAGCGCCGCCTTTGCTTACCATAAAGGTCGCCGTGGCGTCGCTGTCATAACCCGTCAGCACGACCACGGGGGCAGAGGCTCCGGGCATCTGTTGAAGGATGCGGAAAATTTTCTCGCCCATCAGGCGATTGGGAAGGGCGAAAGACACGCTCATCAACCCGTCTTTTTTCAAATGGGCGAAAGCATCGCTTAGGCCTTCACGGGTATAGACAAATGAATCTACCCTTACATTGCCGCCGTGCGATTGGACGATATGGGAATCGAGCACCCCATAAACGATCGCATCATATTCGCCTTTGGTCGTGCGGAAAAAACTGCGCGCGTCGTTGATGATCGAATGCGTGCGCGGATTATCATAGGGACGTTCGGGGTGGTTTTCCAAACCGAGATCGCGAATGGCAGGGTCGATCTCGACCGCATCGACGCTTCCGGCACCGTTTCTTAGCGCCGCAGCGACATCGTTGCCGCTGCCCGCACCGACGATAGCCACGCGGTCAAGCGACGGTGCCGTTTTAAAGGGCAAGTCGTAATAGCCGAGAATTTTTAAGGTAGCGGGATCGCCACTGCGCTCCGCATTTCTGAGATCAAATACTTTTTGATAATAGCTTCCGGCGGCCACGATCATCATCATGCCGTTTCTTTGCGTTCCTTCCTCGATAAGCTGATAGGGCGAATAGATGCTGTGAATCATAGGGCGAACGGGCCACCCGGCGACTATCACGCAAGCAGCCGCGCTCCACAGCGCTACGCGCCGCGCCGCAGGAACTGCCATTAGATAGTGCGCGAGGATCGCGGCCCCGAGACCGAACCACAAGACGGGCCCCGCCCACAACCAGCTCAGCATAAACAGCAACCCCACCCCGGCGATGCTGCCGAGAAGATTATAGCCATAGCTCGCCAGAGGACGCGCCTGCTGCATCAAACGACCGCAAAACTGTCCAACCGGCAACAGCACCAGTACGTTCAGGATAAATGTGCAGGAGAGAAGAATATAAACCGGGATCGAAATCAGAATCCGACCAAGTACGCTCATGCCCTCCACGGGGAAAAATACAGCGGCCTCTTCCTGCACAGGCACGACTTGCAAAAACTCACTCGCCATAGGCGGCAAGCCGAAGCGTAAAAGAGTAAGCTCCACCAAGAGAGCGGCAAGCATCGGCAGGCTAAGAACCAGCAATAGCCTGGTTTCGCGTACAAGAGCATAGCCAAGGCCGATGCCGCAGAAGCAACTGAGCAGGGCAAGATTTTTGTAGAGAGAAAAAACCGCAAAGGCGCTAGATTCCCAGCGAATTAACGTTAGTTCGAGAAAAAGCGTCAACCCGGCCGTAACGATAATGGCCAAACGCACTTGTGCGGGTGAGATTTTCTTAACCCAACCCTCTAATTCTCCGGCGCAGGATGCCAGCCATCTGACGAAAGTGCTGGTTCTGAAAATGGCGCGGGTTACAATCGAAAAAACACCGCAACCAAGCAGCAGAATGACCGCTGCGCTCACGATGATTCCTGTCACGCTGGCAAGATCGAAGTGGGAAAGAGAAGGTGAAATGCAAGCGAGTAGTAAAATAAAAAGCGTCACGGATTGAAGCGTATAAATCGCTATCCTGATATAAGCCGACATGCCCTAAAACCCCCGGTGAAGGCCAAAACTTTACACGATCGGCAGATGAAAGAAACTTTTTTCTTCTGATTTTAGCCGGGAGAGCGGCCCGCATTTCCAAACCTGGTCGAGACAGGTTGAGCAGGGTTGTTGCGCAAGGCCAACGAAACCGCATCCGGGTCCACGATCAGTTGAACGTTGCAGTGCCGCCGCAGAATAGTCGCAGGAATATCCGATGTTATCGGTTCTTTAATAATCGCATATACCGCATTGGCTTTCGTCGGGCCGTTGGCAAGCAACAGGATATGGCGAGCTTCGAGAATCGTCGCCAAACCCATAGAAATGGCATGCGTGGGAACATCCTCGGCATTAGCAAAAAACGCGCGTTATTTTTACGCGTAAGATCGGCAAGCAGGGATTCGTGCGTCTGGCCGTCAAGAGGAGCACCCGGCTCGCAAAAACCGATATGGCCGTTTTCGCCGACGCCCAGAATTTGCAGATCAATGCCGCCTCTGGTTTTTATCTGCCGTTCATAAGCCGCGCATTCCTGAGTTATATCGCCAGCCATTCCATTGGGGATAAAAATGTTATCCGCGCGAGCGTTGATATGCCGGAATAAATTCTGCTGCATATAGAAGTGATAGGAGCAGGGATGTTGCGGGGACAATCCTATATATTCATCGAGATTAAAAAAAATAGCTTGCGAAAAGTCCAAACCCTGACTGCGAAGACGAATAAGTTCATCATACATCGGCAAGGGCGTTTGGCCGGTTGCCATTCCCAATACCGCCTTCGGATTTTGCTGCAACAATCGCGCAATCGCAGCCGCCGCACTGCGGCCAATTTCCTGATGCGAGGGTAAAACAAAAATTTCGGGTTCGAATTCCAATTTGGTTCTCTCTAAACAAATACCGCTGCGTTCCAACTTACTTTCGCACTCCAAATGTTGAGATTCCTTAAAGGGCGTAATTTATTGAAATGACTGGAAAAACAGCCAGCCTTTCTAAAACGCGCTCTTGATAACGCCGCCATCTACCCTTAAGGCGGCTCCTGTCGTTGCCGATGCAAGGGGGCTGGCGATATAGGCTACGAGAGACGCCACTTCTTGAGGCGCGGCAAAACGTTTGATGAGCGAGCTGGGGCGCACCTTTTCAAAAAACTCTTTCTCGAATGCTTCAAAAGATTTTCCGTCGGCCTTCGCGAGCGTTTCGACAAAGTCGATAACGCCGCGCGATTTCGTCGGGCCGGGCAGAATGCTGTTGACGGTAATTCCGGTTCCGGCAACCGTTTCGGCAAGGCCGCGCGAGACGGCCAACTGCGCCGTTTTCGTCATGCCGTAATGGATCATCTCGGTCGGAATTTGCACCGCGCTTTCGCTGGAGATAAAGATGATGCGGCCCCAATTGGCGCGCTTCATCGCGGGCAGGAAAAGACGGGCGAGACGAACGCCGCTCAAGACATTGACTTCAAAAAATCTTATCCAGTCGGCATCGGGAATTTCTTCAAAGGCTTTTGCTTCAAAGATGCCGAGATTGTTGACAAGAATTTCAACGTCCGGATATTGCCGCGCGAGTTCTTCTGCCGCCGATGCTTTGCTTAAATCTCCGGCAAATCCCTGAACGACGCTCCCCGTCTCGGTTTTCAGCTTTTTAACAGCCTCATCGACAGCGGTCTGCGTGCGCCCATTGATAATGACGTTTGCGCCTTCCTGAGCGAGAGTAGTGGCGATAGCCAAACCGATGCCAGCCGTGCTGCCGCTGACCAATGCGCGTTTGCCTTTAAGACCTAGATCCATGCAATATTCCTTTGATCGGACGAGAGGAGGGATGGACGGAATGTAGTGCAAGAACGCTGGTGATGACAAGAAGGGCCAGATTGGAAAAACACAAAACCTACCCACGTATTGAACCAAATTCATGCTCGTTAACCGCCTGTGACGGCCCATGTGTGTCAAGAATTGAAGCCAAAGTAGGTTAGATTGGGTAACTTCCTCCCAACAGACAGTCACAAACGCGATTTTTCATGTCGTATATCATACTATCCCCTTGGTAAAAGTATTTCTTATGACTTATAGTCTTGTTGATAATTCACGTTTTTTGTATTGTCCGGGAGCTTTCGCATGAACACGAAGTTATTACGAAACATTTTACTTCCACTCGGTATCGCGTCATGCGCGCCAACCCTATTGCCGATGTCAGCCACCCCATCACCCACCAGCGAACAGGGGAGCGTGACGATTAATGAGAGTGGATGGGGCTTTCGTTTGGCTGCTAAGGCAAACGGGGTTCCCTTTAAATTTTTGGTCGATACCGGGGCCAATCTGACGGCCTTTTCCTGGGATGATGCTCTTAAACTTGGTGCAAAATTACAGGACGATTCATTTGACAATTCAACGGGAGAGCTTGCCAATGGCATCCAAGTGTCGAGCGAACCTTTCATGCTGGCGAGTCTTCAGATCGCCCCCGGCTGCCTATTGACCAATGTTATGTCAATAGCCCTAAAAGAGCCGATGCCGGAGCCTCTGCTCGGTGTAAGCGCATTAGACAAAGTGGATGTGCATATAAGCCAAGGGAAAATGGTATTGAGCTGCAAAGGCGCGCAGCCCGTTCGCCCATCTGGCGCTGCAACCAATGCCGCGCCGAGTCCGGTGACAGGCGGTTAACACACGGAAAGACTGATGGATGCCAGTCCGACGGGAACGGTATCTGCGAGCGAGGGTGGATTAAGGGCGAACCCCCGCTTTTGGCAACGTGAAGAAAAATGTGGCGCCTTGGCCTTCTTCGGATTCACACCAGATGGTACCTTTATGGCGCTTGATGATCTTTGCACAGGTCGTAAGTCCGAGGCCGGTTCCTTCGTATATGCTGTCCTCATGAAGCCGTTTGAACGGATCGAAAATGTCCTTCAGGTGTTCCGTAGGAATACCAATGCCGTTATCTTTGACGGAACACAGCCATGTTGTTTCGTCTTTTGAATCGGCGGTGATGTGAATGGCGGGAAGTTCTTTCGTGCAATATTTGATACTATTACCGATCAAATTCTGCAAAAGCAGCATGAGCTGCGCGGCGTTACCGATCACGGCGGGCAACGGATCATGCGTAATACGTGCGCCACGATCGCGGATAAGATATTCCAGATTACCAATCGTGTCTTCCAGAACATAGTTCATATCGACAGGTTTGAACGGAACCTGCGCATCGATCTTGGTGTATTCGGCCAGTGTATTTATCAATGCGTCCAAACGCTGTATGGACTCGAGAAGATTCCGGCAATGTTCGGAAATTCTCTCCCACCTTTTTTCGCGTATGCTCATTTCCATAAAATCCGCGATTCCATAAATAGCCTGTATAGGCTGCTTGAGATCGTGCGCCAGCAGGCGGGCGAAGTTTTCAAGCTCTACCCGTTGCTGTGTCACTTTATGGCGCAGGAAGTCTTTCTCCAGCGCACCTTCGATGATATGCCTGATGGAATCGTCGTCCATTTGTTTTTTGGGGATATAGTCCGAAGCGCCCATCTTCATCGCCTCGATCGCAATCCTTTCGTCGCCGTGCCCTGTCGCCATGATGATTGACATCTCGGGCAAACGCTTGTGCAGAAGATCGATACCGCGCAACCCGTCTTGCCCCGGCATTTGATAATCGACAACAGCGCAATCGAAATCACAGATGGCGCAGGCGCGAAGCGCGTCATCGATGCCCGACGCCTCGGTGCATGTGCAGGGTGTTTCCCAGCCCTTTAGAGAGCGGATGATTTGTTTGCGGTCGCCTTCATCATCGTCCACGATCAGGATATTCAGCGTGTCGTGCATCATGTGACTCTCCTTTATTGGGCAACAAAGCGAGATTACGGCATTTCCACCACACGCCAGAAGCTGTCCACCATATTGACGAGATTCAGGAAATCCTCTCCCGCCGTCGATTTGAGGATATACCCGGCTACATTGAGATCGTAAGCGGCGACCTTGTCTTCGTCGCGTTTGGATGTAGTCAGGATAAAGGCGATTGTGTGACGCAAATCCTTGTCTTCGCGCAGCGCCTTCATGAGCTGGATACCGTTCATTCTCGGCATATTGATATCGACGAGCAGGAGACAGGGAGTCGGCACTTTCACTTTACCGTTTTCGCCTTTCAACATCTCCAGCGCTTCCATGCCGTCCACGGCCCGCATAATTGTGTTGGCGATCCGGGCCTTGTGGAACGCACGCAGGACTGCTTTGGCATCGCCATCGTCGTCCTCGACCAGCAAAATGGTGAGAGACTTATTATCGAAACCTGTGGATAAGGTCATGCGCTGTCTCCCTTGATGTGTTGTTGTTTCGGCCAGGTGAAACGAAAAGTACTGCCTTTGCCTTCAGCGGATTCCAGGCTAATGGTTCCGCCAAAAACCTGAACGTTTTTGCGCACCATTGCCAACCCCATGCCGCTGCCCTCCACTTGATCCCTGGGTTTCAGCGTCTGGAACATTTTGAAAATCTGTTCATGAAACTGTGCGGGAATGCCGGGGCCGTCATCCTTGACCGCAAAGTTATAGAAGTCGTCGATATCTTCGACCGTTACCTCGATATGCCCCGTTTTCTTGTCGTGATGCTTGATCGCGTTGCTGATAAGGTTCATCAGGATTTGTTGCAAAGGCATGCGGCACACTTGGATGTCGGTAAAGCCGGGGCCGACCGTGACCGTAAAACCTTCCTTGGGCGATAGCATCGCCAGAATGTTGTCCATTAGGACATCACCGGAAATGGTTTCGAGGAAACGCTGATCGCTTATCCGTCCGATCCGGGAATATTCAAGCAGATCGTCCAGCAGATTCTCCATGCGCTTGACGCGCCCGCGCAGCAGGTTCATGTTTTCCCGCATATCGGGGGTTAGATGTTCCTGCAAATCCTCCTCCAGCCATTTGGAGGCATTGTCAATCACACGCAAAGGCGCTTTCAAATCGTGCGAAGCGACATAGGCGAATTCCTGCAGCTCTTTGTTCACAGTTTCGATCTGCCGATAGGCATGACTTACTTTGCCTTTTTCCAGATCGATGTCCTCCAGTATATTGAGGAATGCGCGCTGGCTTTGCTCCAGCCGTTTCTTTTCCGCGTCGAAATCTTCCAGAATATTGAGCATCGCCCGCTGCAATGCATGAGGAACTTCCGCCTCATCTACTTCAGCATGTGCGAGTTGCATTCCCATTCGGTCATTCCGCATGTGGTTCAAGCCGCCGTTTTTTTTAACTCCTCAATCTCTTTCTTGAGTTCGATCATTCTGAGTTCTCGTCCTACGGTGAGTTTCTGAAATCTTTCAAGCTCGGCCAGCCGCTCCAGCTCTTTGGCGCGTTGCTCTGCTACCTGCTCTTCGGCCTGTTTCTGGGCGGTAACATCGCGGGCGGCGGCAAAGACGCCGATGACATTGCCGCCCTTATCGCGATAGACCGAGGCGTTGTAGAGAACATCCGTCAGTTGCCCGTCGACATGTCGTATGGTCAGCGGATAGTCGGTGACCATACCTTTGGCAAAAACCTGACGATAGCCTTCCTGCGCCTTATCCGGTTCAGTAAAATAATTTGAGAAATCTGTGCCGATAAGCTTTTCGCGCGGCACGCCGGTAATTTTGATCGTCGCCTCGTTGACATCGGTGATTGTGCCGTTGGCGCTAATAGTAACAAGGGGGTCGAGCGAGGCTTCGATCAGGCTGCGCGCATATTTCGATGCAAGTTTCTGCGCCGTAACATCGCGGATAGCGCTGGAAACCAAAAGACCTTCTTCCGTCTCGATCGGGCTCAAACTGATCTCGACCTGAAATTCGCTTCCGTCTTTACGCTGGCCGTACAATTCCAACCCGGCCCCCATAGAACGCGCGGCGGGCTTGGCGAAGAAGTTACTGCGATGCCCGGGATGCCCGCCACGGAAACGTTGGGGAACAAGAATCTCCACTTGCTGATCGAGCAGTTCGTTGCGCTCATATCCGAACAGTTTCTCGGTCTGGGCGTTGACGAGGACTATCTTCCCCTCCTTATTTACAATGACGATTGCGTCAGGAGCGGATTCGAGCAGACTGCGGAATTTTTCCTCCGCCTTCTTGCGCCCCGTGATGTCGCGGGCGGAAGCAAAGATGCCCAGCACATTGCCGCGCTCGTCGCGATAAACCGAGGCGTTGTAGAGCACATCGGTCAGACGGCCATCCGTGTGGCGTATCGTCAGCGGGTAGTCGGTCACCATACCTTTGGCAAAAACCTGACGATAGCCTTCCTGCGCCTTCTCCGGTTCGGTAAAGTAATTCGAGAAATCGGTGCCGATGAGCTGATCGCGCGGCACGCCGGTGATTTTAACCGTGGCTTCGTTGACATCGGTAATCTTGCCGTCGCCGCTGATCGTCACCAGAGGATCGAGCGAAGCTTCGATCAAGCTGCGGGCGTATTGAGACAACTTAATCTCATCCGAAATATCTTTGGAGATCGTCAGGAACCCGACAGGTTTGCCCGCCGCATCGCGTCGCGGCGTAGTCACCAGACGGGCCGTAAATTGTTCGCCGTTCTTACGCTTCCGCGTGACCATGCCTTCGTATTTGCCGTTCTGAAGAGCCTCCTTCATGATTTTGTGGGGCAGGCCTGCCTTCACATCCTCCGACGTATGAAGCTCGGACGCGTTCACTTTGCCGACCACCTCCTCCGGTTCGTAGCCATAAAGTCGGCGCGCGCCTTCGTTCCACAAAAGAATTTTTCCGTCGAGGTCTTTGGCGATCAGCGAGTATTCCGTCGATGATTCAAGAATGTTTGTAATAAAATCCATCACGGCTTGCTGATCGCCGATTATGGATGCGTCAAAAAATTTTTGTTTTTTTGCCTGTGCTGGCGGCGAGACTGGATCTGTTTGCAAATCCGTCTTTTTTGACGATTCGGAATAGGACATAAACATGCTCCCGTGATTGCCGTGCACGTATAATCTCTAAAAATGAGATCGTCCGTCTGGATTATTACAATCTTTGGCTGAAGCACTGTCAACGCCACGGCTTACTATTGCGTGTCGCGTGATGTTATCGGCGGGGCAGGGTGCCTATTCCGGTATTGCGCCCGTTAGGTTCCGGGAACAAACCATATCTTATCAACGCTGCCGCCTTGATCCGTTATGTAATCCTGCCAGAAATCCTGATGTTTCTTTGATTGCAGGTTAAGAGTCTTTTGGCGGCGCACATACCAGAATTCCACGGAAATACCCGATAGATCGGCGCGCACATTTTGATAATAAGGCAACGTCTTGAAATGCTCGAAATCCGCAATCGGATGATACTGTGAGTAGCCGGGCACATACTGCAGAAGATCGGAAATAATAATCAGACGCCGTGGTATTTTCTGGGATACGAGTTGTTCGGAACCAAGCTTGGTCACGACAATAGACTGGATCGATTCCATAATGGGCGAGACTTGCGCGTCGCCTCCGTCCAGTATTGAATCAAGCAAATGCTGCAATGGATTGGCAAAGAGAGTCTGCCAGCGTTCTTTCATAAGCTGGGGGTTTTGCGTCCACTTGTTCATGCCCTCGCCCCGGCCGGGATTACACACCGAGAATATGGGCTTTAAGAGTTTTTCCTGTGTCGGTTCGACGGTATAGACCTGTATCAACTCATACTGCGATGCGTGGTCTTCCACATCGTTGAGGCGATCCCGTATCGCCGCCTGTTGCGTCGGGTTAAAGGTATCTGTTCTGTCGAGCAGGATCGCCGTAACGCCGCTTGGCCCCTTGGCGTCCGTGGGGCAGAAGCTTACGGGGTCGAGCGGGCGGATATTGGCGCTCGCCGATATGTAAAGATAGCCGACAATGCCCGCAATAACGCACAAAGCCAGCAGGACGACGATGGCCTTACGCGTCGCGGCTTGCCTTTTATCTTGCCGGTTAGGCCTTCTTTGGGTGGACTGCATGATCGTTTCCGCTCGTAAATTCGCCTATCTGATGAAACTCTCTGACGGCTTCCTCAAGCTGTGCATTGACTTGGCTGATAGCTTTCTGAAGCACTTCGTCGGTTTTGTCTATATTGGCGTCGAGCGACTTGTCATTAACCGCTGGGGGCAGGGCGGCAGGTGGCGGGGGTTTGGGCAGCGTATAGCCACGATTATAGCGCGCAGGGGCAGGCGTCGTGCGTGCCCGCATATTCGCATTGCGGTAGGTGGCCAGAAGGTCGTTGACCCCACGGTTGAGATGATTGTGATTGGCTTCGAACGATCTCAGCAGATTCTCCCGCTGATCGAGGATCATCGAAAGCTCGGCCCGTCTGGAGGCAAGATTTTGACGGGCGTTACGCATATAATCGAGTGCCTGATCGCAGGTGCGGCTTAAATCTTCGACGATATTCGCCTTTTCATCCGTATATTCCTGGATAATTTCTTCATGCTTGCGGCTGATTTTGCCATAGCCGGGATAGGGATCGTTCATCTTAAATCCGTCAACGGCCGCAACCGTAGAGAAAAAGAGCCCCAAGGCGAACAACACCCACGATTCAATAGCGGCCAGATCAAAGGGATGAAGACGAAAACTGTAAAGGGCGGTGGAGGATGCATGGGCCGGATCCGGGCCGCCTAAAGCGTCGCGGTAATGACCGACCAGAAGGTTGAAAAATATGGCGATAACCCCCGATATGGGGATTTCAATAAAGGCAAGCACGCGCAGAATGTAACTGCGATGAAAGACGTAGCGTACAACAGAGTCGCCAAGAAAAAAGCCAAAGGAAACATTAATGGCCGCAATGGCAAACGCCTCGACAATCCCGCCGAGCAGACCAGTTTCAAGGCCGCGAGCCAGAAAGGTTCCGTTGAGCACCGATTCAATCGCCAGAATAACGAGAATAACTGTGAAATTCCACAAACGGGACAAGGGATAATCAGCAGGGTGCGTAAGCTCGTGCTTCTTGCGAAAATCATTCCACTGATTTTCGATCATGCAGACATTGCGCCATAACGTGAAAAGCTTGGCCTTGCCCTCATCGACTTTGACGATGAATTCCGTCGAAGCCCGTTGCGCGGCGGAAGCGATATTGATCGCCTCATGCGCCAGATCCAGTTTGGCGACACGCTGATAATAGGTGCTCAACTGGTTGTTGAGTGTCTGTTGCTGATGGCGTTGTTCTGTTTCTATGGCGGCGATAACCTGATGTTCGATGTCGTCCAGCGCTTCGCTGGCCGACGGAGGGGTGTTTTTCTCTCCGCGCTCGCGGCCTTCCTGCTCTAACTTCAGGCTGTGTTTGATTTTTTCCAGATCCAGCTCGGGAAACAACTTCCCCGACGGGTCGAGGGGTTCCCTCTCCGTATCGCGTTTTCCCAGAATGTTATGCAGCGTGCTCATGCGATCCATTGTTTCTTGTGCTGACGGCGTAAAGAATGATTCTTAACCAAAGATAATCCACCTCGGCGTAATAACCATCAAGGCATTTAGCGTGTAATCCGTAACTTGTGCCGTACCTTACACCAATAAATGCTCTTTTTTGCATACCCCGCCAAGAACCGCTCTGACATGAGTCCTAAACCCTGCAAGGAAAGACATCAACCTACTGTAATTATTATGTAATTTTATTGGCGCCTTTAAGGGCACAATTAGCCATAAACCCTTGGGGCCGTGCTTAATGTCGGCTTGCGGCAGTTCTGCCACATAAAATTAAAAGCGTTTCTCATAGACTCGGCCAGGGCGGCACTCTCAATAATAACAATTCTTTTAGCCTGCTGCGTTGCCATAGTGGAATGCATAGGGAAGGCGACTTTATTGCCGTAAATCTCTTGTACGTTATTTAGGAAAAATTCTTTGGGAACCCACCGATACTCTTCCAGAGGGCCGTGAAGGAAAGTATTGCCCTCTTCTACCAGATACCTAAACCGGATTCCTTCTTTTCTCATTCTGATCACGCTATTGATAGCAGATTCAGGAGATACCGAGTTATCCGCATTCCATACCAGAGCCTCACCTTTTTGCTTCTTGAGGGTATGATATACGTCGTCGAGAAGGAGAAGATAGGCATCTTCGCCCTCCAGCACACGAACATCATTGCTCTTAAGCTGAACCCCCATAGGCGATGTGAATTCTATATTGGCCTGCTCCATCGTCGAGATAATTGACGATATCGTTTTATTGCGCGGTGAAATTTGCCCGGACTCGATCTTGTGTATCGTGGCAATCGAAAGATCCGATGCGCTCGCCAAATCCTCTTGAGACCAATCCAGAAGAGCGCGCGCTGCACGAATTTGGGATGCGCTTACAAAATTTTTATTATTCAGCGTCATGACGGCTCTCAGGATTGGAAAGTTAAAAAACAGCGCGATCCTTACACGACGCGGTAAATTTAACAAAGGAAAGCCGTCCGCAGAAATCCGAAGCCTATTCTAGTTGCCCATCCGGCAAAATCCACGCCCCCTCAATTATGTTAAAAACTAGCCTCTAAGTATAGAAAATATATCTTTATCAAAAATGTACGGATTATTGACCTCCGTTATGGCTAATACGCACAAATTCAGCCGTTGTGAGTTGGGCACGAACAACTGTACTTTCGGCTAGTGGTAAGGGTTTCATGAAAAAATTCAGTCCTTACTTGTGTCTGGCATCAGTTGCGTCGGGTGCGACGGCTTATAGTGTGTAACCCAAAGAGTAAAATGATGCTGACTCCTAATGACCTTTCTGCAGTCAATGATAACCAGGTTAAGAAGCTCAGAAAAGAACTGCAACTGGGCTTTGAAAAAGACTCGATACAGGATAGGCCGGTTGATAACGGGGTTAAATCCCTTGTAGCGGACTTTTTATGTCGTGAAGAAAAAATTATTATCCATCTGAGCGACATGGCTATTCGGCTTTATCAGCGGAATAAAATCAGGCTATATCGGCAAGTTCTTGAAGTAAGAGACGCGCTGATGTTGAAGATGGATGATAACACTGGCTAACGTATATCAAGCCAGTTACTACCTGAGACCTGCACAAAAAAAGCAGATGGAATCTCAGATGTGTTGAATCTTCACAAAACTTTGCCTCCAACCTTCGGTCAGAATGATGCTGACAAATCTGGCCGCCATATGCAGGTGTGATTTCGGAAGCCTTGCTTGAGCCGACTTCAGCCACCACGCGGAATACTATTCAACGCTAACGAAATATAAATTCTTTGCGCCGATATCTTGTGGTGTACCGCTGTGGCTGTGGATGGCTTGATAAATCGGTTTGAGCGGATGAGACGAGCGTGTACGCATGAGATTCGAACCCGTGTTACTGCCGTAAAAGTGAGAGAATCCAACAACTCTTTGATAACTTATTGAAATTCAAGACATGCTTGCTACCCAAAACGAGAGCAACCAAGCCCTTTAGCTCATTCATTAAAATTCCATTTGTCGGCCAAGCTCAACGACGGCGTCGCAGGGCAGTTTAAGATATTGGCTAAATTGTTTGGCATTTCGGTACATGAAGGCATACAGCCTCAATTTCCATGGAGACATAGCGCAACCAGCGGCATGTACGATCGTTTCACGTCCGACGTAATAAGTTACATCATTGAGATTAATATCGCAGCTCAGC
>JBAVWC010000135.1:0-2808 GCA_049697595.1 Alphaproteobacteria bacterium | reverse complement strand
TACGCCGAGGGCCTTGCGGATCTCTGCGCGTAGTTCGTTCTTCGTGTCGTCGGTGGCGTCGTCCGCCGTTGCCGACTTGATGAGGTCAGGGCTTACGCCGAGTCCGATGTAAGCCATTTGATCATCTCCTGAATCGTCGGTGAACGGAGCTTCCGTTTCACCCTCTTGCGCTTCGTGAGTCCACCACGAGAACCAACCGTTGAGGACATTGCTCAACATGGAGATGTCCCAGGATTCGTTATCGCCGTTGACGTACTCGTCCAATTCCGCCTTGAAGAAGTCAACGATGCCCTGAGCCACAGCCTTGAGTTGCTCGGGGTCGTGCGTCCATACGCCATCTCCGTCTGCCATGACTTTTACGAGATCGGCAGTGACGCCCTTGTCCGTGACCTTGATTCCCATCCGGGCCGCTGCGGCTCGTATTTTCGGCATGGCCTTGTCCCCAAACGGGGATTGGGATGCGCGAGCGAGAGCGTTGCGCACGTGCGGTGCGTCGTTGAGAGGAAAGTGACGATTCCCGCGCGGCACCGTCTTGCCGGAGGGGTCTTTGGTGCCGCCTGGCTCGATATAGGCAAACGCCGAGTCGGGGAGGTCGTTGATCTCAGCATTGGTCATCTGACGCTTAGACACGAGTCCGGTGAATGCCTGTACAAACTTCGCTGCGTCTGGTACAAGCACGGTGCCATCTGGCTCGGCAGACTTCCCGTCACAGTCGGGGCAGTCGCGGTGACCGTCCATGATCTTGCCAGTTCCGTCGCAGGTCGTGCAATCGGCCACTGCGGTTTTGATCGGGTTTTCCTTGATGAAGGCTTCCGTGTTCGGCCCGATTTCCGTTAAGTCCTTGGTCTCTTCGTCCTCATCCTCTTCATCGTCCTGGGTCTCGGTGACAACCGCGTCTTTCTGATCACCCTCAGAGGCTTCGATACCGGTGAACTGCCAGCCGTCACCAGCCATCTTCGCAATCTCGATGACGCAGGATGGGTTGGCTGGACGGTCCACAAGGGACACTTCGATGATGTCACCGCCAACGATCAAGCCATTCGGAGCCGAAAGAGACTTCTCGACACGGGCGTTCTTGATGCCGACCGAGAGACCCGTGAGCGCGCCTTCCTCAATGTCGATATCGGCTTGCTTGTTGGTGACCTTGATATTGGCGTCCCAACCAGTGCCGTTCTTCGCGATCTCCTTGGCTTTCCCACCTACGACGGGTTGGTGCATCACACGGATGTTCCCCGCTGACTTAAACCACTTCGGGATCGCGTCGTCTAGCCACGCCGGGTCACAACGCTGTTGGTCGAGATCAAGCGTGTCATCAGAGACCAGACCCTTGACGTAGAGAAAGCCATCGTCGCCGCGCTTGTGCAGCAAATTGCCAAGGTAGGCGTGGGTTATTTCCATTTCGCTCCTGTATGGTGTAACCTCCGCTCAAAGGGAGGTGTGTATGAAGAGACTTCGCAAGTACGTTGCGGTGACGGGCGGGACGGCTACAAAGGTCAAGATGACGCCCGCGATGGCCGAGAAGTTGCTAGAGGCTTCGCGCGGGAACCTGCTGCTGATTTCACCTAAGCGATAACCGCTGTCTGAAAGCAGCGACAGTTCGGATGATCCGGCGGTGTGTCGTCGCTGACCTCGTACGGTGATCCCGCTTCTAGGTCCAGGCATTCCGGGCAGGCGTCGTCGTAGGCGTTCCAGTTGAACTGGCTAATTCCTGCGGCCTGGAAACTGTCCGTCGTCGCTGCGTTGTAAGCACGATTACCTTCGGTGACCGCGATGAGATCGGCCCTTGACGCATCCAGCAAGCCTGCGTTGATCTGATCGGAGATGACCGAGGCTGGTGAGCCGTTCATCAATCCATCTTTGACGGCGGTGGAGATCTGATCCATCTGCGTGTCCGTGATGTTCTTGATCGTCAGGTGCGCCTTGTCGAGCAGTTCTTTGACCGAGGGCAGATTCGCTATCGGATCGGCGTTGATCTGCTCACCGGCAGCTTCGGCCCCGACCTTCCCCGCTTGGGTGTAGAACTCCTTCAGGATGTCGGTTGCCTTGGCCTGATCGGCGAAGGTTACATTTCCCGAGACCGCGGCGCGGGCGACTGTCTTGGCGGTCTCTAGATCGGTAGTCGGCCCCATCCGTAGCGCATGCGTAATGGCGGTAGAGATGCCGGTCACCGTCAACGCTGCGAGAATCGCCTTTCCGTGCTTCTGTTCGAGCGCCTTTAGCTCACCGATTCGAGGGTGCTTGGCCCTTTTAAAATCTCACCTGAAACGGCGATCGTTTCCAAAGCCCATTCGGTCATATTGGGCGGCATGGTCGCCGCCCCTTTCACGAGAAAGTACGCCTTGTCGTTCAGCACCTCTGCCGAGCGGTCGTCGATGGTGTCGAACTCGAACTTGGAGTATTTCCCGTTCTTGTTCGAGCGCCGGACGAACCGACCGAAGGTGGCGAGTTCGGCGAGTTTCGCCTTGTCGTCTATGACAGGCGACGCCGCTTGGCCTTCGTTGTCCCCCCCCGCTTGGGGCTTTTGCGCGTCGACTTGTTCTTGGCCGTGACCTTCTTGCGGGCTGTTTTGGTTTTGGGGGTTACCGTTACCCCCGCCTCCTTGTAGAGGCTTTGCGCTGTTGCCAACTTGTCCCGTCACTTCCCCCGCTTCGTCTTGAGCGAGCAGACCGTTTAAGAATTGGATCGTGTTGCCGGTGACGATGAACGGCTCGTCGGCTTCGGGCATCTCGAAGGAGGGTCGACCGGCCTTCTCTTGAATGTCGTTCAGCGTCGTTTGACCGGAGAAGAGCATGATCTGACCGGCCTGGG
>JBAVWC010000134.1:0-1870 GCA_049697595.1 Alphaproteobacteria bacterium | reverse complement strand
CTCCATTGGGGCGCAGAATCTGATCCTGCCGTCAGGGACGGTGAAGATTGGACCCTACGAGTTTCAGGTGGTGACGAACAGCGCGCCGGTGGTTATTGCGGGGCTGAATAATCTGCCGATTCGGCAGGTGAATGGGGCGATGGTGTACATCCACGATGTGGCGCATGTGCGGGACGGCAACCCGCCGCAGACCAACATCGTCCGCGTCGACGGCCGCCGCGCCATCATGATGAACATCATGAAGATCGGCTCTGCCTCCACGCTCGACATCATCAAGGGCGTGCGCGAAGCCGTCTCCAATCCCGCTTTTCTTGGCCAATTGCCCCCCACGTTGAAGATCACCGCGCTTTCCGACCAGTCCATCTTTGTCCGCAACTCCATTCGCGGAGTGGTGCGCGAGGCCATCATCGCGGCCTGCCTCACGGCTGTCATGATCCTGATTTTCCTGGGAAGCTGGCGCTCCACGCTGATTATTGCGGTGTCGATTCCGCTTTCCATTCTCTGTTCGATCGTAGTGCTCCACTTTCTCGGTGAAACCATCAACATCATGACGCTGGGCGGCATGGCGCTGGCCGTCGGCATCCTGGTGGATGATGCGACGGTGGAGATCGAGAACATCAATCGCAACCTGGAAGCGGGCAAGGAGATCGAGCAGGCCATTCTGGACGGCGCCGCCCAGATCGCCACGCCGGCGCTGGTCTCTACGCTGGCAATCTGCATCGTCTTCGTGCCCATGTTCCTGCTCAGCGGTGTGGCGCGTTACCTGTTTGTTCCCCTCGCGGAAGCGGTTGTTTTCGCCATGCTGGCCAGCTATTTGCTCTCCCGCACGGTGGTGCCAACCATGGCCCGCTACCTGTTGAAGGAGCACGACGATGCCGAGTTGCAGCGGAAGAAGTCCAGCCGCAATCCGCTGGTGCGCTTCCAGCTCGCTTTCGAGGCCGGCTTCGAGAAGATACGTCATGCCTATCTGAGCCTGCTGGCCGTCTGCGTCGAACACGCAAAGACCTTCCTCGTGCTCTTCCTTGCCTTCACACTGGCTTCGATCGCTATTCTCACGCCGTGGCTGGGTGAGGACTTCTTTCCCTCGGTCGATTCCGGCCAGTTCAAGATTCATTTGCGGGCCCATACCAGCACGCGCATCGAAGAAACGGCTGCATTGTGCGACCGCGTTGAAGCGACCATCCGCCAGCAGATTCCGCCCAGCGAGCTGGTGACGATCCTGGACAACATCGGCCTGCCTTACTCGTCGCTCAATCTCTCTTACTCCACTTCGGCGCCGGTAGGTCCTGCGGATGCCGATATTCAGGTCCAGCTTTCGCCAAAGCATCACCCGACTGAGCAATACGTTGAGAAATTGCGTACCGTGCTTAGCCATCAATTCCCTGGCGTGACCTTCTATGAGTTGCCGGTGGATATCGTCACCCAGATTCTGAACTTCGGGCTCGCCGCGCCAATCGATCTGCAAATTGTCGGCCCCAATTTATATGACAATCGCGATCTGGCTGAGCGCATGTTGAATGAGGTTCGCTATGTGCCCGGGGCCACCGATGCCCGCATCCAGCAGCCATTCAATAGTCCGGACCTGACGGTCAACGTGGACCGCACGCGCTCTGAAGAGGTCGGCCTGACGGAGCAGAACGTGGCGCAGAGCCTGCTGGTGGCGCTGAGCGGCAGCTTCCAGACCAGTCCCAGCTTCTATCTCGACCCGAAGAACGGCGTCTCCTACAACATTGCGATTCAGTCGCCGCAATACAAGCTGGACTCGATGTCCGAACTGGAGAGCCTGCCGGTGACCAGCTCAGCCAGCGCAGCGGGTATGTCCCAGCTCTCAGGGAGTGCCTCCACGGCTGCGCCAGGCGCCGCACCATTG
>JBAVWC010000133.1:0-6695 GCA_049697595.1 Alphaproteobacteria bacterium | reverse complement strand
GATAAATGCTCACGTACAAGCGTACGCTGCGCTTTATCGAACTGAAAAATCACATTTTCGCTGGCGGCCTGACTAGATTATGAACAGGTTCTACGCTCCTCCTTAAGTTGTTTCTATCTTGTAATTTATGCCCCATTACCTACATGATGTAGTGTAACAAGCGGGGGTTTCTATGGACTTTGACAATTTTACCGAACGTTCTCAGGGATTTATTCAGGCGGCGCAGATGCTGGCCTTGGGCAAGCGTCACCAGATGCTGCAACTGGATCATTTGCTCAAAGTCCTGCTTGATGATCGTGAAGGTATGGCCGCCGGTCTTATCCGCGCCTCGGGCGGCGATCCGCAACAGGCTTTGCGCGCGGTAGAAGCCTCTCTCGACAAAATTCCCGAAGTTTATGCGCAAGGAGCGGCCGATCAATTGCGCATGTCGCCGGAATTTGCGCGTTTTCTTTCGACCACGGGCGAGATCGCCAAAAAAGCGGGCGACAGTTTTGTCACCGTCGAATTTATGCTGCTGGGCATAGCGATGGCGCAGGGTTCCACGGCGCAGAAGGCTTTGGCCGATGCCGGAGTCACGGCAGACGGTTTGAACAAGGCGATTAACGAAGTGCGCGGCGGACGCAAGGCCGATACCGCGTCGGCGGAACAAGGTTATGACGCGCTTAAAAAATACACACGCGATCTGACGCAAGCGGCGCGCGACGGTAAACTCGACCCCGTTATCGGGCGCGACGAAGAAATCCGCCGCACGATTCAAGTGCTGGCGCGGCGCACCAAAAACAATCCCGTTCTGATCGGCGAACCCGGCGTCGGCAAAACCGCGATCGTCGAAGGTCTGGCGCAACGCATCATTCGCGGTGATGTGCCGGAAAGCCTGAAGGACAAGAAAGTGTTGGCGCTGGATCTCGGCGCGCTGGTCGCGGGCGCTAAATATCGCGGGGAGTTCGAAGAAAGGCTGAAATCCGTTTTGCAGGAAATCTCTGCCGCCGCCGGAGAGGTCATTATATTTATCGATGAGTTGCACACTCTTGTGGGCGCGGGCAAGGGCGACGGCGCTATGGACGCCTCCAATATGCTGAAGCCCGCTTTGGCACGCGGTGAATTGCATTGCGTGGGCGCGACGACTTTGGACGAATATCGGCAATATATCGAAAAAGACGCTGCCCTGGCGCGGCGTTTCCAGCCCGTGTTCGTCAGCGAGCCGAGCGTTGTCGATACCGTTTCCATTTTACGCGGGCTTAAGGAAAAATACGAACTGCATCACGGCGTGCGCATTACCGACGGCGCGATTGTTGCGGCGGCAACGCTTTCCAATCGCTATATCACCGACCGTTTCCTGCCCGATAAAGCGATCGACCTGATCGACGAAGCGGCGGCACGTTTGCGCATGGAAGTGGACAGCAAGCCAGAAGAAATCGACGAAATCGACCGCAAGGTTATTCAACTGAAAATCGAACGCGAGGCCTTGAAGAAAGAACAGGATGCCGCCTCGCAGGATCGTTTGAAAAAACTGGAAGCGGAACTGGCGGGATTAGAAAAACAATCCGGTGATCTGACAACGCGCTGGCACGCCGAAAAGGTACAATTGGGCAGCGCCCAGAAGTTGAAGGAACAGCTCGAACAATTCCGCGCCGAACTGGAACAGGCGCAACGTAAGGGCGATTTTACCCGCGCGGGCGAACTGACCTACAGCGTCATTCCTCAATTGGAACAGAAACTGGAAGTGGCGCAAAAACAATCTTCCAATGCGATGCTCGACGAAGTCGTGAAAGAAGCCGACATCGCCGCGATTGTCAGCCGCTGGACGGGCATTCCGGTGGATAAAATGCTGGAAGGCGAACGCGACAAGCTGCTGAAAATGGAAGAAAGTTTGCGGCAGCGCGTGATCGGGCAGGACGAAGCCGTGGTCGCGGTATCGAATGCAATCCGCCGTGCTCGCGCGGGATTGCAGGACCCCAATCGCCCGATTGGGTCGTTTCTCTTTCTTGGCCCGACGGGTGTCGGCAAAACGGAACTGGCGAAGGCTTTAGCTGAATTCCTGTTTGATAACGAACAATCGATGCAGCGCATCGACATGTCGGAATATATGGAAAAACATTCGGTCGCGCGGTTGATCGGCGCGCCTCCGGGCTATGTCGGCTATGAAGAAGGCGGGGCTCTAACCGAAGCGGTGCGCCGTCGGCCTTATCAAGTCATTTTGTTCGATGAAATCGAGAAGGCGCATGTCGATGTGTTCAACGTTCTGCTGCAAGTGCTGGATGACGGACGCTTGACCGACGGTCAGGGCCGCGTGGTGGATTTCAAGAACACGCTGATTATCCTGACCTCGAATCTGGGTTCGGAAGTCATTACGCAGGATGAGGGCGAGGAATTATCGCCACAGACCAAATTCGGCGTAATGGACATCGTGCGCAGCCATTTCCGCCCCGAATTCCTCAATCGCCTCGACGAAATCCTGATGTTCCGCCGCCTGTCGCGCGCCAATATGTCGGCGATCGTGACGGTTCAGTTGCAGCATTTGCGGAATTTGCTGGCCGATCGCAAAATCACGCTCGATATCAGCAAGGCCGCGCTCGAATGGCTGGGCGATACCGGGTTCGATCCCGTCTATGGCGCAAGGCCGCTGAAGCGAGTCATCCAGCGCACATTGCAAAACACGCTGGCGCAAGACATTCTCTCCGGAAAAATCCTCGACGGCCAAACAGTTACAGTTGATGCTGGGCGCGAGGGGCTGGTGCTGGAGACGAAAAAGGCGAAAGCGGCGTAAAAAATCTACCCCCGCAGCACCCTTTTCACCACATGACTGAACGTCGTGCCCTGAAACAGCACCGAGAACACGACAGTCAGGTAAGTCATGCCCAGAATGATATTCTTATAAGGCGATGCGGGTAGAGACAGCGCCATAGCGATGGAAATGCCGCCGCGTAGTCCCCCCCAAGTCATCAGGCGGATAGTGCCTTTTTCAAAGCGGATGCGCATGCGCATCAGGCTGATCGGGAGGGCGACGCTGACAAAACGCCCGATCAGAGTCGCAACAATCGCGATCAGGCCTATGGACAGCAGCGGTACGGTGAGGGGAATAACCATCATCTCCAGCCCGATCAGGACGAACAGAATCGAGTTCAGGATGTCGTCCAGCAATTCCCAGAACATATCCAAATGCTTGCGGGTTTTGTCCGACATAACGAAAGTGCGCCCGTGATTGCCGATGACAAGACCGGCGATGACCATTGTGATCGGGGCCGAGACATTGATCGTCTCGGCGAGGCAATAGCCACCCGACGCCAGCGCGAGGGTCAATAGAATTTCGGTTTTGTAATCGTCGATACCGCCCAACAGGACATAGGCCAGCCAGCCCAAAGAAAGCCCCAGCGCGATGCTGCCCACGCTTGCCCACGTGATGAGAACCAGAATATTGTTCCAGTCGATATGCGTCGCTGCTTCCGGATGCGTAGTGAAGTTAAGGAAAATAAGAAAGATAACGACGCCGACGCCGTCATTCAACAGGCTTTCGCTGCTTATTTTAAGGCGCAGCGCCTTGCCAACCGGCGATCCTTTCAAGATGCCGATGACGGCAACCGGATCGGTCGGCGCGATAAACGCGCCGAACAACAGCGCGTTGATATAAGGCATATCGAAATTCAATTCCCATGCGGTCGCCCAGATCAGCGTTCCGGTGACAAAAACCGCGATCAATACGCCGACCGTCGCCAGAATGGCGACAATAGTCCTGAATTTTCGTAGCTCGCCCAAATCGACATGCAAAGCGCCGGCGAACAGCAGGAACGAAAGCATGCCGTGCAGGAAAACATTGGCGAAATCGATATTGCTGACAAACGCGCTGGCGGGGGTAAGGTCGATCAATCCCATCCGCGCGCATAACATCGCCGCCCACGACATCAGCAGGGTCAAAAACATCATGCCGACGCTGGTCGGCAGATGCAGGAAACGTTTGTTGATATAGGAACCCGCCGCCGCGAAAGTCAGCAAGATAGCGATCGTTTGAAAAACGGTCATATACTTTTTATCCACCAGACGGAGAAATCAAGCCTTCCGCATCGGCCACGGCCAATATCTCGTTGCCGCGTGCGACGAGGTCGGCGAGCGGTTCGACGGTCGTATCCATTGTGTGCGCGTTGGCGTGGATGATGTGGTCGATGCCGGTCATGATGCCGACATGACCGGGAAAGAAAACAATGTCGCCGCGCTGCCAGTTGCGGTCGCGCCAGTGATTGTCTAGAGCCTTGCCGAGAGCCTCGCGCTGCTGATCGCTGTCGCGCGGCGCGTCGATACCGGCCATTTCCAAAGCCAACTGCACCAGCCCCGAACAATCGATCCCTTTGGGCGTGCGCCCGCCCCACAGATAGGGCGTATGCAACAAACGGCCAGCGGTGAAAACGTAATCCTTTGTGTCGGCGAATTCCGAGGCCACGACATGACCCGCAAAAACGAAACCGCCGCTCATCAGTTCGAGAAAATCGCCCTGTTGCCTGCTGATACTGACAAAGGAGCCGAGCGTCAATTCGTCCATCGGCGGCGTCTTGATGTCGGGCTTGGGATAGACAAAGCTGCGCAGGGCCGTCACGCGGTTCGACATCATCGCGATTTTGTCGCCTAATGCTCCCTCGGCGGGGATATAGCCAACATAACGGTCGCTGCGGTTCTGCACCCAGGCGAAACCGTCGGCGCGCAGCTCGAACACATCGAGAAATTCGCCATATCTGACCTGGCTGATCTGCTGCGCATTGAAATTCGGTGCATTGAGCATCGGGAGCGCGCCGCGCAAACATTGACGCAAGACCGGCTCGACATAGGCATTGGCTTTGGTCGACGCGCGCAAGGACAAATCCGCCAGATCGGGGCGAAAGGCGTTAATGCGCGGGTCGAGGGGCATTATTCGGCAGCGCTATGCGCCCATACTTCGGCGGGAGGCGCGTAGGAGTCGCTTGCGGGCGCAGTATCGGTTTCAACGGTGAATTCGACGATTTGTGCCGGAATGGATTCGACGTGAATTTTGGCGCCGTCGATCAATTGCGAGAATTCGGTCAGGAAACCCGCGCCATTGGCGGTTTTTTGCACCAGAACGTTGCGGCGGTCGAGGTCGTCGCGCTGGCGGCGGATATAGCCCAGCTCGCCCAAACGGTCGAGCGCGCGGCTGACCGCAGGCTTGGATATCTTCAGGGCCACCGCCAATCCGCGCACGGTGTGGGGCGCGTCGCCCAGATAGACCGAAAGCATCAAGGCCATCTGGCGGGCTGACAGATCGGGCGCATCGCCGCGAACGCTTGCCACCAACGCATGACGCCATAATTCAAGGGATTGTAGTTGAGCTGACACGGACAACCTCGGCACGGAGGGAAATTCAGGAATCACGAGGGCTGAGTGTGAGTCAGAGCGGTTTGATTCGCAAGAGTCTTCGCATGTTTTTTCTCATCTAGTTTGTTTGACTCCAATTAGTGAATCAGAACAGAGGGTTGGAAATAATCGGGCGCGATCCGGACTCGCTTTCGTCCGGCGTCTTTAGCGATCTTTTTATCCTTTGATGCTATGATCGCCTTGAGTGAGGTTATTTCCGATTTAGAATTTTTTTATTTTTAAAATCGAAATAGTTCAAATCAACGCCAGCGGCGGGAAATCAGATGGTTCAGGAATATCGCAAAATTATTCTTTCAATGGATGAATTGACCTCGGCGTTGCATGCCTATCGGCAGACAGCACCGGGGTTTATGCCGGAGGGAAAAATCACGCGTTGCGCCGCTCTCGATGTCGGCGTGGTTCAGCTAACATTGGAAGCGCGCGCCCAACATACGCCTTTTACACTAAGGGCCACCGATGTTTTGGAACCGGCAATCGAATTTTGCATCAAACACAAAATTATGCTGCCGAGAGAAGGTCAAAAATCAATCGAAATTCGCAGCGGGCTGGTGGCTATCCGTATCGAGCTTAATATGCAATTCCAACTGACATCTTGGGATGAGTCGGACACCAGTACCGTTCCCCGGGCCGCCCGAAATTCATAAAATGTTGATTTGACATAAATCAAATCGACATTATCGTCTTGGCCTATTGAAGGCATTCAGCCTGAATCTCAATGGGGAAGACATCATGAGCCAATATCAAATCGCCCTCGTCGTCGGTAGTCTGCGCCGCGAGTCGTTCAATAAGAAATTCGCGGACGCTCTTATCAAGCTTGCGCCCGCCGAATTCTCGTTCAAATTTTTGCAAATCGGCGATTTGCCTCTCTACAATCAGGATGATGACGGCAATCCTGCCGAGTCCGTGCAACGGCTGAAAAAAGAAATCTCGGCATCGCAGGGGCTGTTGTTCGTGACGCCTGAATATAACCGTTCGGTGCCGGGCGTGCTTAAAAACGCGCTCGATCACGCCTCGCGGCCCTATGGCCAGAATGCCTGGGCGGGCAAGCCTGCGGGAGTATTGGGCGTTTCGCCGGGCGCTGCGGGCACGGCAATGGCGCAGCAGCATCTGCGAAACGTTCTGGCTTATTTAGATGTGCCGACTCTGGCGCAGCCCGAAGCCTTCATTCAGTTCAAGGAAGGCTTGTTCGATGAAGCAGGCGGCATAGGAGAAGGCAGCAAGAAATTCGTGCAAGCCTGGATGGATAAATATGTCGCGTGGGTTAAGAAGCACGCCGCCCCGGCTGAAGAAGTGAGCCGCATGAGAGCCTGATATTCCCC